>JAQGLP010000389.1 GCA_028292835.1 Variovorax sp. | reverse complement strand
CCTCGACGCGGCGCAGGTCGCGCGATTTTTCATCGGCGCGCGGCGTGCGGGCTGCGGCGGCGGTCGGATCGAACTCGGCGCTGAGCTTCTTTACCAGCGCCTCGGCCTCGCGCACCGACAGCTTGCGCGCGACGATCTGGGTGGCGGCGGTGATCTGCAGCGCGCGGTCGAGCGGCAGCAACGCGCGGGCGTGGCCCATGTCGATGTCGCCGGCCATCAGCATGCCCTGCGCCGGCTCGGCCAGGTGGAGCAGGCGCAGCAGGTTGCTGGCCGCGCTGCGGGAACGCCCGACGGCCTGCGCCGCCGCCTCGTGCGTCAGGCCGAACTCGGCCACCAGACGCTGCAGGCCCTGCGCCTCCTCCAGCGGATTCAAGTCTTCGCGCTGCATGTTCTCGATGAGCGACATCGCCGCCGCCGCCTCGTCGGGCACGTTGCGCACCAGCACCGGCACGCTGTCGAGGCCGGCCAGCCGCGCCGCCCTGAAGCGCCGCTCGCCGGCGATGATCTCGTAGCCGGCGTTGCGCGCCTCGGCCTGCGAAGCGCCCAGCGCACGCACCAGGATCGGCTGCATGACGCCCTGCGCCTTGATGCTCTCGGCCAGCTCGTAGAGTGCGCCCTCGTCCATGCGGGTGCGCGGCTGGTAGGCGCCGGGCACCATCTGGTCGAGCGGCAAGCTGGTGGGCAGCGGGGCTGCGCCGTCGCCGTCTTCGCCCGGGAACTCGCCCTGCGCGGCCGACGGGCCCAGCAGCGCTTCGAGGCCGCGGCCGAGGCCCTTGGGTTTCTTGGTGGCCATGTCAGTGATCCAGCTCTTTCAGTAAATCGTTGAGACGCTGACGGCACTCGGGCCAGTCGCCCAGGCCGGACTAGGCGTTGATGTGTCCGGCGCGGCCCTTATCGACAAAGGCCGCGCCCCAGTCGGCGGCCAGGCTCTGCGCGCGCCCGAAGTCGCAATACGGATCGTCCTGGCTGCCGATGAGCAGGGCCGGGAACGGCAGCCTGCGCCGCTCGATGGGCTGCCAGCCGGGCAACTGGTGACGCAGGTCCTCGCGCTCCAGGTCGGCGGGCGCGACCAGCAGCGCCGCGCGCACGCGGGCCGTGTGGCGCGAGTGGGCGGCCCAGGCCGCCACCAGCAGGCACCCCATGCTGTGCGCCACCAGGGCCACCGGCACCGCGCTGGCCAGCACGGCCTGTTCGAGCTGCGCCATCCAGTCGCCGCGCAGCGGACGCAGCCAGTCGTGCTGCTCGACGCGCACATCGCCATGCAGCGCTTCCCACCGGCTTTGCCAGTGGTCGGGCCCGCTGTTGCGCCAGCCCGGCAGCAGCAAGATCCGCGTGCCGCTCATTGGTTGCTATGAATAATGTAGCGTCCGACCCCACCGTGGTGGGCCCTAGCGCTCACCCTGAACCTCTTTTTCGGAGGGCTCGGCCTCCGCCGGTCGCGTGCGCGTACCGGCGGCCAGGAGGGCGGCGTCACCGGAGCTGGACACGACCTCGGGGCCAGCGGCGTCCGGCACCGGCGCCAAGGGCGCGGCGGGTTGCGCGCTGCGCGCCGGCGCCCTGCCCCCCTTCTTGGCTGCCAGCCGCGCGACCATTTCATTGGCAAAGGCGACGAAAGCCTGGCTGCCCTTGGCGGCCGGATCGAAGATCACGCCCGGCAGGCCGTAGCTCGGGGCCTCGGCCAGGCGCACGTTGCGTGGGATCATGGTGTCGAACACCTTGTCGCCGAAGTGCGCCTTCAACTGTTCGCTGACCTGCTGCTGCAGCGTGATGCGCGGGTCGAACATGACGCGCAGCAGGCCGACGATCTGCAGGTTCTTGTTGAGGTTGGCATGCACCTGCTTGATGGTGTTGACCAGGTCGGTCAGCCCTTCCAGCGCGAAGTACTCGCACTGCATCGGCACGATCACGCCGTGCGCCGCGCACAGCCCGTTGAGGGTCAGCAGGCTCAGCGACGGCGGGCAATCGATCAGCACGTAGTCGTAGTCGTTGGCCACCGAGACCAGCGCCGTCCGCAGGCGCCTTTCGCGGCGGTCGAGGGCCACCATCTCGATCTCGGCGCCGGCCAGCTCGCGGTTGGCCCCCAGCACGTCGTAGCCGCATTTTTCCGAGCGGATCCGCGCGTCGGCCACCGAGGCCGATTCGAGCAGGACGTCGTACACGGTCGTCTCGATCTCGCGCTTGTCGATGCCCGAGCCCATGGTGGCATTGCCCTGGGGATCAAGGTCGATCATCAGCACGCGCTGGCCCACCTTGGCCAGCCCGGCGGCCAGATTGACGGTGACGGTGGTCTTGCCGACGCCGCCCTTCTGGTTGGTGATGCAAAAAATCTGGGCCATGGGATAAGAACGAAACTCAGGACGTTGGAAGCACAGGAACGAAAAGAAGCGCTCAGCGCGAGAGCGCGAGCCTGAAGCCGAAAGCGATCAGAACCACGCCCGCGAGCTTCTGGAAAGTGGCCGAGACACGCGGGTTGGCGCGCAGGCGCTCGGCCAGGAAATGGGTCGCGAGCACCATCGTAAGGCCGTAGGCAAAGGTCAGCGCGGCGATGGTCAGCGCCATCACCCCGAAGGTGCGCAGGCCCGGATGCGATGCCGGATCGATGAACAGCGGGAAAAACGCCATGTAGAAGACGATCGCCTTGGGATTGAGCAGCGTGATCGTCAGGGCTTGGCCGAAGTAGTTGCGTGCCCGCATGTTGAGCATCGGGGCACCGCCGGGACGGGCCAGCAGCATGCGAGCGCCCAGCCACGCAAGGTAGAGGGCCCCCAACCACTGCACGGCCTGGAAGGCTGCGGGATAGGCTGCCAGCAAGGCGGCCACGCCTCCGACCGCGAGCCACATCAGCACCTGATCGCCGGCGATCACGCCCAGCGTGGCGCCGAGGCCGCCACCGATGCCGCCCTTGCCGGTGGAGGTGATGAGCGCCAGGTTGCCCGGCCCCGGGATCGCCAGAAACACGACGATGGCGGCCACGAACGCGCCGTAGTCTGCAATGCCGAACATGGGGATAACCTCCGGGAATGGGGCCGACGGGAAAGGGTGCCGAGTCTACGCGAGCCCGGCAGCGGACCGTTCCGGTCGCAACGTGTCGGAAGACCGCGCCATGCGCAGAGTTTCACACAAGGACCGGGGCGACGGACTGTTCCACGTGAAACAAAATGGCAGTCACTCCGGCGCTGTCAGGCGCAAACGCGCCGTTAAGCACGTTCGATTTCCACAGCGGGTCAGTTTCCGTGCCGAGCCCAGACGATGCAGCGTTCCGCGTCGAGGCCGGGAACGTCGAGTTGTTCCACGTGAAACATCTCCACTCCGGCGGGCAACTGGGCCAGCTCGTCGGTGGGCACCCTGCCCTTCATGGCCAACCAGATCCCGTCCGCCGCCAGGGCATTGTGCGAGCCCTCGAAGAAATCCTTGAGCGAGGCAAAGGCGCGGGAACTGACGATGTCATAGTCGGCGCTTACGCTCTCGATCCGCCCATGCGTTGCGCGAAGGTTCGGCAGCTTGAGCTCGGTGGCCACCTGCTGGACAAAAGCCGTCTTCTTGGCCACGGCGTCGAGACAGGTCACGTCGATGTCGTCGTTGACGATGGCGATCACCGCGCCCGGCAGGCCGGCGCCGGCGCCTACGTCGAGCAGCCTGCAGCGCTCAGGCACAGCGACCGCCCTACCCTGGCGCGCCACCAGTTCGCGGCGCAGCGGCAGGACGACCGACAAGCTGTCGAGCAGGTGATGGGTCAGCACCGCCGACGGATCGCGCAAGGCGGTCAGGTTGTAGACCTTGTTCCACTTCAGGATCAATGCGGCATAGGCCAGCAGCTGTGCATGCTGGCGCACCGTCAGCGTCAAGCCCAGGGCAAGCGCGCCTTGGGCCAGCGCGGTGTCGGTCATGCCGCTCACCGGGCGTGAACCTGCGCTTCTTCGGACTTCAGCCCGGCTTCGGCCACCGGCCGTGCCTCGCTGGCGAACCCCCGGTGGCCGCTTTTTCGCAAATGCACCATGAGCAGGGAAATGGCGGCCGGCGTCATGCCCGAGAGCCGCGATGCCATGCCCAGCGTTTCGGGCCGGTGCCGCGCCAGTTTCTGGCGCGCCTCGAAACTCAGCGCATCCACGCCCATGTAGTCGAGGTCCGCCGGCAACCTGAGGTTTTCGAAGTGCGCGGCGCGGCGCACCTCGTCGTGCTGCCGGTCGATGTAGCCGGAGTACTTGGCACTGATCTCGATCTGCTCGATCTCGACCGGGCCCAAGGGCAAGGCGCTGGCGTAGCGGCCATCGGCCAGCGACATGAGACCGGCATAGCTCACATCGGGCCGGCGCAGCAGGTCCGCCAAGTTGTATTCATGCTCGATCGCCTTGCCCAGCACGCGTTGCGACTCCTCGGCCGGCAGGTTGCGCGGGTTCACCCAGACCGACCTGAGCCGCTCTGTTTCACGTGAAACAGCGTCGCGCTTGCGTGCATAGGTCTCCCAGCGTGCATCGTCGACCAAGCCCAGCCGGCGGCCGGTTTCGGTCAGGCGCGCGTCGGCGTTGTCCTCGCGCAGTTGCAGCCGGAACTCGGCGCGGCTGGTGAACATGCGGTACGGCTCGGTCACCCCCTTGGTGATCA
>JAQGLP010000388.1 GCA_028292835.1 Variovorax sp. | reverse complement strand
GAACCGTCGAAGGCGTGGCCCGCGGTGAACTTGTCTTCGTCGAAATGCGAGACCGGCACGGTCACGTGATGCTCCTTGCCGCGGGTGTCGGTGAAGCGGAAGTCGACGAACTTGACCTCGTTTTCCTTGACGAGTTTGAGGACGTCGGCGACGGTCTTGGCCATCAGGGGGCTCCTTGAGGGATGGTGGTGAGAAAGTGATGAATGGGGATGCAGTTTTCGTGCCATCAAGGTCTTTGCATTGATGGCACTCCGGCTGAGGCCGTTGCCCGATATCGGGGCGCAATGCCCCAACTTGGTGCTGATTTTGTCAACGCACCATTTCGGGGCCCAGCTTGGCATTCAAGCTGTGCAAACCGGCCAGCAAGGCAGTGTAGGCCGTATCGAGCCGCGCAGAATCGCCCTTGACGCCCAGCTCGATGTGACGACCGTGCTGCGGATGATCGACGCTCGGCAGGCTGAACACCTTGACGCCGGGATGGTCCTGCTCAATGGCCTGCATCAGCGGCGTGAGGCTCGACTCCACGCCGTCGAACACGATCACCGACTTTTCGAGCGGCGGATGTTCGTTGAACAGGTGGGCGTACCGGGCATCCAGCACGCTCTCGATCATGGGCCACGCCATGACCGGGAAGCCCGGCACGAAATGCACGTCGGCCACGCTGAAGCCGGGGATCTTGTTGTAGGGGTTGGCGATGATCTGGGCGCCCTGGGGAAACGTGCCCATGTTGAGGCGGTGCAGGTTGTCGGGCCGGTCAGGTTCGTAGACGATGCCCTGCTCCCTGGCGATGTCCTGCATGCGCTCGCGGATCAGCCGCTCGGCCTCCGGATGCAGCTCCAGCGGCACCCCGAGCGCGGCCGCCGCGCACTGGCGCGTGTGGTCGTCGGGCGTGGCGCCGATGCCGCCGGTGGAGAACACGATGTCGCCCGAGGCAAAGGCGCGCTCCAGCGCGGCGGTGATGCGCCCGGGCACGTCGCCCACGTACTCGGCCCAGGCCAGCTGCAGCCCGCGCGCGGCCAGCAGCTCGATCACCTTGGGCAGGTGCTTGTCGGTGCGCTTGCCCGAGAGGATTTCGTCGCCGATGACGATCAGGCCGATGGAGGGGGTCATGGGAAATTCATTTCAAGGAAGGGTCGATGACGACCGGGGGCGCCGGTCTGGCCGTGAGCGCCGATGGCACCCCGGTCAGGACCGCCGCAGCGCGTTGCGCCCGCAGCCGCGCCAGCGCATCGAGGCCATAGTGCGCGAACCACAGCGCCGAAAACGCGAACACCAGCGTGTAGATCCAGATGGCGAGCGGCACCAGCACCACGAACGCGGCGGCGAACAGCAGGCCCGAGGCCCAGACGACGCTCGGCGCGGTGCTCAGCAGGCCACAGGCCACACCCATGCCCAGCAGCGGCATGCGGTGCATGCGCATCAGGGTGGTCCGCTCCTCAGGGCTGGCGTGTTGGGCCAGCGCGTCGAAACTCATGACACGGTAGGTCAGCCAGCCCCAGATCAGCGGGGGCAACACCAGCACCAGCGGCGGCACCAGCCACAGCGGCATCGACAGCACCAGTGCCCCCAGCGCGACTACGGTCAGGCCGAGCGAGCGCGCGATGCCGCCGGCCACCGAGCCGCCCTTCTTGCGCTCGAGCTGCGCAAAACGCCGTGTCGCGACCCGCTGCGTGAGCGCGGGCGACACCAGGGCCGCCACGATCACCAGCGACAACACCACGATCAGCGGCATGGCCGCCAGCGCCACCGCCAGCGGCGCCAGCACCGCCTTCACATCGCCCGCTCCGGCGCGCCCGATCCAGCCCCAGAGGCCGGCCGCCAGCGGCCATGCGTCCAGGACGTCGCGCATCCAGGCGACCGCCGCGCCCCAGTACAGCCAGCCGAGCCCGCCGGCCAGCAGCCCCACCGTCAGCAAAGGCAGCAACGACAGCAGGACGACCCGTGGGTGCAGGCAGTAGGCGACGGCGCGCCAGAACGAATCGAGAAGAAGAGGCATCGGCTTGGAGGATACCGCCGTCGGCGGCCAGGGGATGGCGTCCGCGTGGGTCGTCAGGGCTGCGCCAGCATGCGCCGCAGTCCCAGCCACTGCTGCGCCCAGAAGCCGCGGCCGTAGTCGCGCACGCGGCCCTGGGTGTCGGGCTCCACCTGGTCGCGGATGCCGGTCGCGTCGTAGCGATCGGCGAAGTTGCAGGTGCGAAACAGCATGTCCCACCACGGCAGCAGCACGCCGAAGTTGTGGCCTCCGAGCGTCGCAGGGCCGCGCGATTCGTGCCCGAGGCCGATGGCGTGGTGCAGCCGGTGGAAACGCGGGCTGATCCACAGCCGTTCGCCGAGCTTGCCGAACGACAGCCTCAGATTGGCGTGCTGCAGGCTCTCGCTCAGTTGCATGACGGCGACGAGCGCGATGAACTGCCCCGGCGCCACGCCGATGAGTTGCGCCACGACGACGATCAGCGTGTCATGGATCACGCTGTCGAGCAGGTGGTTGCGGTTGTCGCTCCACATGGTCATCTGGCGCTGCGAATGATGCAGCGAGTGCAGGCCCCACCACCAGCCGAGCCGGTGCTGGCCCCGGTGAATCCAGTATTCGACGAAATCCAGGGCCACGAGGTAGATCGCGAAGGCGACCCAGGGAATATCGGTGACACCCGGCCACAGCTCGTCGAGGTGCAGGCTGCCGAGACCGGCGCCGCGCAAGGTGCCCAGCGCGTCGGAAAACAGCGGCTGCAGCGCGAAGAACATGCCGAGGCGAAACAGCCCGAGCCGGTGGATCAGCGTGTAGAGGATGTCGGTGCGCACCGCCCGCCGGTCGACCAGCGGCTCGGCCGGCCGCCAGCGCTGCAGCGGGCCGATCACCGCCAGCAGCACGGCGATCTGGATCAACCCGACCAGCAGCCAGCCGGTGGCGTCGAACGCCTCCTCGACCCAGCCGCCCAGGCCCACGGCATAGACCAGCGGTTGCACCGCGGTCTCGAACAGCCATTGCTGCGCGGCCACGAAATGATCGGTCAGCCACTCCATGAACTAGGGAGCCCGAACCGGTGCGCGTGGTTCCCGCGGCCGGGCATTCATGGATGCGCCGCGATCCATTCGCGGTAGGCCGGGTGCTGGCGCAGCGTGGCGAAGCAGAACCCCTTTTGCTTCAGGCCGACGATCAGCGGCTCCAGGTCGGCCGGCGCCCACGGGTCCTTGCGTGACCAGATGCCCAGATGCGCCAGCAGGATGTCGCCCGGCCGGATGCGGTCGAGCGCCTGCTGCAGAAGCTTCTCGTTGCTGAATTTCTCGCTCGGCAGTTCGTCGCCCAGGAAGCCGGCCGGCGCCCAGCCGACGTGCTCGT
>JAQGLP010000382.1 GCA_028292835.1 Variovorax sp. | reverse complement strand
GAACCGTCTTCCCGGCCTCCTGGCCACGCCTTCACCCACGCCCAGAACTGGACTGAACATGACCCTCGATCGCCGCACCCTCCTCTCCGGTGGCGCCGCCACGCTCGGCTGGCTCGCTGGCGGCATTGCGATGCCCGCATGGGCGCAAGCCGCCAAGACGCTGAACGTGGCGTTGTTTCCCGAACCAAACGCGTTGATCGCCGGCGCAGGCTCGACCGGCCCTGCGCAAATGGTGATCGGCAACATCTACGACGGGCTGCTGCGTTTCGACGACAAACTGCAGCCGATGCCCGGCCTGGCCACCGAATGGAGCGTCAGCCCGGACGGCATGGCCTATACCTTCAAGCTGAAGGAAGGCGTGACCTGGCACGACGGCAAGCCCTTCACTGCGGACGACGTGGTGTTCACGGCCGACAAGCTGCAGCGCACGCTGAATCCGCGCGTGCGGGTCGCGATGCAATCGGTGGCCAGCGTGAAGGCGCTCGACGCCAGAACGGTCGAGTTCCGGATGGCCCAGCCCTACGCCGCGTTCATCGGGCTCCTCGATGTCAGCTCGATGCCGATCGCGCCGAAGCACCTGCTGGGCGAGATGGACCTGACCAAGCCGCTCACCGGCACCCCGGTCGGCACCGGCCCGTTCAAGTTCAAGGAGTGGCAGCGCGGGTCGTTCATTCAGCTGGTGAAGAACGACAAGTACCACGTCGCCGGCCTGCCCAGGGTCGACAACGTCTACTGGCACGTCATTCCCGATGGCGCCTCGCGCGCGGCCGCGTTCGAGTCGGGCAAGGTAGACGTGCTGCCGGGTGGTGCGGTCGAGTACTTCGACGTAGGCCGGCTGGCCAAGCTGCCGGGTGCCAGCGTGACCACCCAGGGCTACGAGAAGCTCGGGCCGACGGCGTCGATGTGGATCAACCATCGCACCCCCATCCTGCAGGACGTGCGCGTGCGCCAGGCCATCATGCATGCGATCGACCGCGAGGCCATGGCCAAGGTGGCGTGGTTCGGCTTCGCAAAGCCCGCCACCGGCGTCTTCAACAGCAAGACGGTCTTCTACACGGACCAGACCAGAAAGTATCCACGCGACGTCGCGCTTGCCAAGAAGCTGTTGGCCGAAGCCGGCTACAAGGGGCAGCCGCTGCGCCTCCTGCCGCTGCCCTTCGGCGAGGCCTGGTCGCGCACGGCCGAGATGATTCGGCAGAACCTGCAGGAAGCCGGCTTCAAAATTGAATTGGTCAGCGCCGATCTGCCGGGCGTGATGGCCCGGGCATCGAACTGGGATTTCGACCTGAGCCTGACGTACCTTTTCCAGCTGGGCGACCCGGCACTCGGCGTCGCGCGCAGCTACGTTGGCAGCGAGATCAAGAAGGGCTCGCCCTTCAACAACGTGGGCGGCTACCAGAACCCGAAGGTCGACGCGCTGTTCGAGCGCGGCGCACGTGAGACGGATCCGAAGAAACGCGCCGAGATCTATGCCGACGTGCAACGCACGATGTCCGACGACGTGGCGGCCGCCTGGCTGCTCGAACTCAATTTCCCGACCGTCTACCGCAGCAAGGTCGACGACCTGATGACCAGCGGGTTCGGGCTGACCGACAACTTGGCGCGCGCGTCGATCAAGTAACCGCGCTGAACCGGACGAATGTCGAGGCGCCCATGGACAAGCTCAGATTCTTACTTCGCCGGCTGCTGCTGGGCATCGCCACGCTGCTGCTGATCGCGGTGATGAACTTCCTCCTCGTCCGCGCAGCGCCCGGCGACCCTGCCACGGTGATGGCCGGCGAGACGGGGGCCGCTGACGAAGCCTTCGTGCAGCAGTTGCGCGAGCGCTTCGACCTGGACAAGCCGCTGCCGAGGCAGCTGGCGACCTACCTGGGCAATCTGGCGAAAGGCGATCTGGGCATGTCGTACCGGCAGGAGCAGCCGGTGATCGACCTGATCGCCGGGCGCCTGCCCGCGACGCTGCTGCTCACGGGGTCAGCCTTCGTGCTCTCGCTCCTGCTGGGGGTCGGCCTTGGCGTGCTGGCGAGCACGCGCGTCGGCACCTGGAAGGACGGCGCGATCAGTGTGTTCGCCACCTTGTTCTACGCCACACCGCTCTACTGGCTGGCCGTCATCGCGGTGCTGGTGTTCGCGGTCTGGCTGCCCTGGTTTCCGGCCTTTGGCTTCCAGACCGTCGGCGGCGGCCAGCAGGGCTTCGGGCGCGCGCTCGACATCGCGCACCACATGGTGCTGCCGACGCTGGTGCTCGCGATGTTCTACATGGCCGTCTACGCCCGCATGACGCGTGCCTCGATGCTGGAGGTGGCCGACCAGGACTTCGTGAAGGCCGCGCGCGCCAAGGGCTTGGCGCCGAGCCGGGTGCTGCGTGCCCACGTGCTGCGCAACGCCCTGCTGCCCGTCGTCACCCTGGCCGGCCTGCAAGCCGGTGCCATGGTCGGCGGCGCGGTGCTGATCGAGACCGTGTTCGCCTGGCCCGGCATTGGACGGCTGCTGTTCGATGCTCTCGCGCAGCGCGACTACAGCCTGCTGCTCGGCACCTTCCTGGTCACGGCCGCACTGGCCATCGCGGTCAACGTCGTCACGGACGTGGTCTACACCGTCGTCGACCCTCGCATCGAGCTGTCATGAAAAGCACCTTCGTTCGCCGCTTCAGCCGCAACAAGGGCGCTGTCGCGGGTCTTGCGGTCTTGGCCCTGGTGGCACTCGTCGCACTGCTGGCGCCTCTGCTCGTCAGCCACGATCCTTTCGCGATGGTGCAGCAGCCGTTCCTGCAGCCCTTCGCCGAGCCCGGCATGCCCCTGGGGTCGGATTCGATCGGCCGCGACGTCGCTGCCGGCATGGCCTACGGGGCGCGCGTCTCGATGATCATCGGCCTGGTCGCGACCGCGATGGCGCTGCTGCTGGGCATCACGGTCGGTGCCCTGGCCGGCTACCACGGCGGCTGGATCGACTCGGCGCTGATGCGCTTCACGGAACTGTTCCAGGCCATTCCCGGCTTTGCCTTCGCCGTGGTGCTGGTGGCCATCTTCCAGCCCACGGTGTATTCGATTGTCGCGGCCATCGCCCTGGTGTCCTGGCCGCCCGTGGCGCGTCTGGTGCGCAGCGAGTTCCTTTCCCTGCGCAAGCGCGACTTCGTGCAGGCGGCGCTGCTGGCCGGCCAGTCGAGCGGCAAGATCATCTTCCGGCAGATCCTTCCCAATGCCGTATCACCCATCGTGGTGATGGGATCGCTGATGGTGGCGAGTTCGATCCTTCTGGAATCGGCGCTGAGCGTCCTCGGCCTGGGCGACCCCAACATGATGAGCTGGGGCTACATGGTCGGCGCGGCGCGCAGCGCGCTGCACCAGGCTTGGTGGGTCGCGGTGTTCCCCGGCTTGGCCATCATGGCCACGGTCCTGGCACTCAACCTGGTCGGCGAGGGCCTGAACGACGGCCTCAACGCGCGCCTGGACGGGAGAACGAGATGAACGCCCGC
>JAQGLP010000341.1 GCA_028292835.1 Variovorax sp. | reverse complement strand
CACCACCCCCCGCCCGCCGACCCCCCCCCCGCTTCATCTCCCAGTCAACAATGAGGGCAAGAGATCGGCTTTCGAACCGACACAGTGTCTCAAACCCTCCGGACTTGACCGAATAACCATTGGTTATTCGCTGACCTCCAACTCTTCATTTGCGTGCGGTGTGGCTGCGGCCAATAATTTGTGCACAGCAACAATGCAGTTCGCCCCTGTCTACGCAGGCCGGGCGAGAAGAGACACTACGATGACCCCGCGGAACCGCCGCAAATTTCTTGACTCGCTACGAGTCGCATGCATGGCCTCCATCGCCGGCATTGCATGGATCTGCATTCCGACGACTGCGGGTGCGGCCGACGAGCCGTGGCCTTCACGGCCAATCCGCTTCGTCGTCCCCTTCGCCGCGGGTGGCGCGACCGATGCAATGGCGCGCCTGCTGGCGCAACGCATGGCGACGATCTGGAAGCAACCCGTCATCGTCGACAATAAACCCGGCGCCGGCACGGTGCTCGGTTCCGACATCGTCGCCAAGGCGCCGGCGGACGGCACGACCTTCGGCATCGTCGTGTCGGCTCACGAGATCAACCCGAGCCTGCGTCCCAGGTTGCCTTACGACACGCTCAAGGATTTCGCCGCCGTTAGCGAACTGGGCGTGCAGCACATGGTCATCGTGGCCAACCCGTCCTTTCCGGCCGACGACCTGGCTCAATTGATCGAGTTGGCGAAGAGGCAACCCGGCAAGATCAGCTATGCGAGTTCGGGCAGTGGCACCGCCTTGCATCTGGGCATGGAACTTCTCAAGACGCGCGCCGGCATCGACATCCTGCATGTGCCCTATAAGGGCGGTGCACCGGCGCAGCAGGACGTGATCGGCGGGCAGGTGCCGCTGCTTGTCGACATTTATCACAGCAGCTTGCCCTTCATCAAGGCGGGCAAGTTGAAGGCGATCGCGCTCTTCAGTCCGGAGCGCCCGAAATCGGTGCCTGGGATCCCCACCATTGCCGAAACCGTGACCGGTGTGAGCGCCGTCAGCGTGCTCGGCGTGGTGGCACCGGCGGCGACGCCACGAGCCATCGTGGTCAAGGCCAGCGCCGACATGGCCGCGGTCATTCGCTCGCCTGACTTCGTTGAGCTTCTGCAATCGATGGGCGTCGAAGCCGTCGGTTCGACCCCCGAACAGTTCGACGCGATCATTCGCGCCGACATCGAGAAGTGGGCGCCGGTGGTCAAGTCATCCGGCGCGCTGCCCGACTGAGCCGCGACGTTGGCCGCTCTTGCCTTCCCCATCACGAACCACCAACGGAACTTTCCATGACCACCGAATGCCTTCAGCATCAATCCCAGTCCTTCGCCTGGAAGGCTGCCTCCTTCAAGAGCTCGGCCGACTACAGCCTCTACCTCAGCGAAGCCGAGCAGACCGAGATCGTCGCGGCCGTTCGCGCCTTGCCCGATGTGAGCCGGCCGCAAGACACGGACGCCGCCGCCTTCGCGATGGCGTCGCTGACGCCGCGACTCCAGACCGCTTACGAGGACGTGCGCAGCGGCAGAGGCTTCGTCGTCATCCGCGGCCTGCCGGTCGACAGCCTGAGCAAGGACGAATTCATAGCAGCGGTCTGGGGCGTCGGCCAGCATTTCGGCGATGCACTGTCGCAGAACACCAGCGGCGACCTGATCGGCCACGTGGTCGACGCGACGGCCGAAGACGCGACGCCGCGCATGTACCGCAGCAATCTCGAACTGCGTCCGCACAATGACATCACGGCGATGATCTCGCTGGCCTGCTGGCACAAGTCCGAGACCGGCGGTGCGTCGGTCATCGTGAGCGCGGTGACCGTGCACGATGCGCTGTGCAAGGACCATCCGGAAGTGCTGGCGCCGCTCTATCGCGGTTTCCACTACCACCAGATCGGCGAAGAAGCGCCGGGCGAGCCACCCGTGACCCGGCAGCGCGTTCCGCTTTTCGCGGTGCGCGACGGGCAACTCAGCTCGCGCTACCTGCGCTCCAACCTGGTTGCTGGACATCGCGCGCTCGACGTACCGCTCACGGATGAAGACATCGCCGCCCTCAACACCTTCGATGCGGTCGCCACTGCGCCCGAGAACCGGTTGGCGTTCTTCCTGGAACGGGGCGACATGCTGGTCGTCAACAATTACACCGTGATGCACGCGCGCACCTCGTTCAAGAACTATCCGGAGCCCGAACGCAAGCGACACTTGGTGCGGCTCTGGATGGACCGCCCGGGCTTTCGTGACGTGCCGGACGAGTACATCTTTCACGAAGTCAACGGCGTGCCGAAGCGAGAGGGAAAGAGCGCTTCGCTCAACTTCAAGAAGCTCTATGCAGACGATCCGGTGGCGAGCGGCGGCGTGGCCGACCTCAAGGTGACCGACGAAATGGCGGCGAGCAACGGTTGAGCCGCGCAAGCGCCGCCGCACCTCGCTTCGGTTAGGGTTCTCGCATCGACACGAACCGGGCGACGACGTGAACCTACGAGAGATGGAAGTGTTTCGTGCCGTGATGCTGAGCGGCACCGTGAAGGGCGCGGGCGCGCTCATGCACATCTCGCAGCCGGCCGCGAGCAAGCTGCTTGCCCTGGCCGAGCGGCATGCGAGCCTGCGCCTTTTCGAGCGCGTGCGCGGCCGGCTCGTTCCGACGCAGGAGGCGCATCAGCTCTATCCGGAGATCGAGGCGGTATGGAAGAGCATGGAGAAAGCGCGCTCGGTCGCGCGCGAGTTGGCTGCACCGCGGGGTGGGAGCCTTCGCATCGCGAGCACCGCGCGCTTCTGCACGTTTCTGCTGCCGCAGGCCGCGACGGCGTTGTACGCGGCGTTCCCGAAGTTGACTATTCACGTCGACATGGTGATGCCGCATCTTGTGAGCGACGCTGTCGCGCGCGGCATATGCGACATCGGCCTGGAGATGTTGCCGACGGAGCATCCCGAGCTGGAGATCGTGAGCTCGCTGCACTGCGGTCTCGTCTGCGTGATGCCCGAAGGTCATCGTCTGGCACTCAAGAAGGTGGTCAAGGTCGAAGACCTTCGCACGGAACGCCTCATCGCGCTGTCGCAGGCGCCGCCCTTCGGCCATCTGCTGGAGCAGGTGTACGGCGGGCAGATGCAAGGCATGCGCGTCGACCTAGAAGTGACGTCCGGCACGGTCGCGTGCTGGTTCGCAGAGGCCGGAGCCGGCATCGCCTTGCTCGACGCGCCGACCGCGGCGGGCGGCGCATTCAAGGGCCTCGTCGTCCGACCGTTCGCTCCGAGCCCGCGCATACCGGTACATATCCTGCGCGGAAAGCATCGCTCGATGACGCCGGCCGCACGCGAATTTTGCGATGGCTTCGAGCGACTCTGGAAGCAGCACGTCACGCCCGTGCGGCGCTGAGCAACTCACACGGGCCTTGAACTTTTCCGCGCCGGCGCGGACCTGAACTCGTGACCTGTGCCTCTTCGAACTGCGCGCCTTCGGGTATTCCCTTTGTTGACGAATCATTAAATGTGCAATCAAATAGATGACATGAAAGCAAGCGATTTGTTCAACGTCGAAGGCCGCGTTGTGGCCATCACGGGCGCCGCCGGCGGCATCGGGCTGGCCTACGCCGAAGTGATGGCCGCCAACGGTGCCAATGTCAATCTCATCGACATGGATCCGCAGGCACTTGAAGCGGCTGTCGGGCGGTTGCGGGCCGACGGCAGCGACGTCCACGGCGAGGTCGCGGACGTGACCAAGCCCGACACCGTCCGCCAGGCTTTCGCCAACATCGTCGAGCGCCACGGCCGGCTCGACATCGTGTTCGCCAATGCCGGGATCAGCGGCGGCCCGGGCTTTCTCAACGGTGCCGGCGAACGCAATCCGGCCGGTGCGATCGAGAACCTCTCGCTCGAAGTGTGGGAGCGCGTCATCGCAACCAATACGACGTCCGTCTTCCTCACGTTGCAGACTGTCGTGCCGTACATGAAGAAGCAGCAGGGCGGCGGACGCATCATCGTCACGAGCTCGATCTCGGCATCGAAGACCGAGACGCTCGTCAGTTCGATCTACGCGACCTCGAAGGCGGCCGTCGGTTACCTGGTACGTCAGGCCGCCCATGAACTCGCCAAGTACGGCATCCTCGT
>JAQGLP010000577.1 GCA_028292835.1 Variovorax sp. | reverse complement strand
CCCGTAGCGATTCCTCCTGCAATATAATAATCGAGCAGTGGGTTGATGGCAAGCTCGTTCGAAACAAAGACCTCTATAGCGATGCCAGCCTTACTTAAAAATGAGTGATGAGCCGAAAGGCTATTACTTCCCACCCCAAAGTGCAAAGACACCCCCCTTGCTACGGATGTATTTTGAGGAGACCAACCGGGACACCCTGCGGCTTTGGCTAAATACGGGAACCTTTGAACGGCGGTATAGCTTCCCTCTTCCACCAGGACACTTCCTGACCCAGAGCCGGGCATTTGATTCCATTCCCAAGGGATTACACAGGCGGGAACCGCTAGTAGTTTTTTACGGAAATGAGGACACGATAATGGCCTGTCCGGGAGATGCCAAGCCGGAATCCATTATTTCACTCTATAAGCTGGTTGTATTGATCTTTGCAGAACCACTCAAGCTCTAAGAGGACTAATCTGCGAAGAGATCGATGTAAGTCGGTAAATACTCAAACATATTCTTCTTTTGACATATTTACAGTCATGAGTATCCCAACTTCGCCCTAGCAACACAGCACCAATCATTCCGGTTATTCCGCCTTCTTGAAACGATAAACGGTTAACCATCCTAAACTATCTGCAGGGCTGCTTTCTGACTTATTTTTCAATAATCGAGAACAACACACAACGGCATGTATCTGACAATAAAAGTAGCTAATGTTGACAAGTTATACCGAGAGCAAGGGAGAGACAGCTGGAGATTAAGATGACATCCGAGATGAGCCATGAGGTGACAGGCATTCTGCCATTAAGGACCACCTAGAATGAAGTTCTTGTTCCCTTTACATTGAGGATTAATACGTTAGCAACTACTTTTCGGGAGAGATGGTGGTAATCAGAAAAGTTGCGTTAATTGTGTTTGAAAACTAAATGTTTCACGTTGTGTGAAAACATTGTCCCAACTTTTATCGCAATGGCAAAAGAATATAAAAAGACCTTAGAAGACGAATTGATTGGAAGTTAATTGATCAACTGCATACGGGCTGCACGAGTTTGTCAGTTTCTATAATCGAGAACAACACACTGCGATGTATCGCATTTTTCAATTTTCTATTCTAAATCTCTATGGTTTTCGAACTAGGAGTAGGGACGGGGCATCCTGTACCGAGAATCGGACGATTATCTAACTTAGTTTGGGACCTTTTAGCTTTAGAAAAGGTATAAATGAGCTAAGCTCATCCATAGATTTCCATATCATAATTATTTTGCTTTCTCCGAGCCATCAGTGTTTTTGTTCACTTTTCCGAACAAATTTCAGCTTATTGTTATTCCGAACTTATTTCGGCATCTGTTCAATAACTTAGTACCGGTCTTTACCGGTTTTCGCCTATTTTTAGTATCCTTAATTGTGCTTTTCATGCATAAATGTCTTCTCACCGTCCTCTTCCTCTTGGCTATTTCGGTTTTGCAAGCACAATACACTTGGTCTAATCCGCAACCCTCCGGCTTTCGCAATACAAAAGTGGGCTTCGCCACTACCTCAATAGGATTCATCATCAATAACGATGGCGATCTAATGAAGACAGCTGATGCGGGAGCGAATTGGAACGTGCAGCAAAACTTTTCGGGTTGCGATGTACTCGAAGTAAAGGACTCCCTCTTGCTGGTGGCCGGTGCGGATAGTGTGCTTTACCGCAGTGCCGACCGCGGGCTAACCTGGCAACCGTTTATAGTCCCCCAAACCTTTCGTGTCGATGGCATTCAGGCGCTGAACCGCGATACGGTATATGCCCTGGGTAGAACACCTGGTACAGGTGCCACACAATTGCATCGCTCTGCCGATGGTGGCCGCACCTGGCAGGTGATCAATAACACTTTTGCATTCAAGGGGCTTCACTTTGTCGACTCCGGCCTGGGCTATGCCACCACCTTTGGCGGTATCTACAAATCGGTAGATGGCGGCATTTCCTGGCAAAAGATCTACAACCAACCATCAGGTAATCCCTTAACGGTCATACGTTTCTTCAGCCGCACCTTGGGCTTTGTGTATCAAGATCTGGGCAATGTCCTTAAAACAGTGGATGGCGGCACTACGTGGACGCCTGTATTAAGTCCGCTGGATAGGGTAGTTGATATGGCCTTTAATGGACTAGGCAGCATGTTCCTTGTAGGTAACCATGGTATTATTTATCGATCCACCGATGGGGGCGCCACTTGGAACCTGAAGCCTTATCATCTGGCGGATGGCTACACGATCTATTCTGTGTGTCTGCTCAGCCCTACCACTGGTTTTTTTGTCGGGCTGCGTGGGCAAATACTAAAAACGGTGGATGGCGGCGACACCTACACGGCTTATTCGCCTACCTACACTGATGTACGTCCCTTAGCCTTCCCGACACCGGCTATAGGCTACGCTGGCACCTGGTCCGAGCTGTTTAAAACGGTGGATACCGGGCGCTCTTGGCAGAAGCTTCCATTTACTATCGCGCAGGACAGTCGTTGGCAATATCTGCATTTCTTTTCCGCCGACACGGGCATCGCTCTCTGCGAAAATCCGGTAAAAGGGTTTAAAACCACTGACGGCGGCCAAACATGGACCACGCTCTCCTTTCCTTTATCTTTTATAGATAACATAGAAGGGTTCTTTGTCACCGGCAACACAGTCTACCTCGGACTAATGGGCACAAGAAATTATAGCCTCCGGTCCATAGACCGGGGCGCCACCTGGCGTATAATGGGTGCCACTGACAATACGCATAACCACAACTATTTTTTCACGGATGAAAAAACAGGCTGGAGTACGGCTGGCCCTTATCTCTACAAAACCGTCGACAGTGCCAAAACCTGGTCGCTGCCGGTATTCACCGGCAACAGCAATGGCCAGACGCTGAACACGATATGGTTCACTACGCCGGCCACCGGGTTTGTCATGGGAAGTAGCGCTTTTGCATCGGCTACTATCGATAGCGGCAAAACCTGGACAAGCTTCGCTGTTAGTGACGGAAACATAAGTGTGAATGAAATTTTCACGCTCCGTTTTTTTAATAAAAACGTTGGGTTCTTCTCGTCGGCAAACGGAGGTTTGTTTCGCACTACGGATGGAGGCAAAACCTGGTCACCGCAAAAGTCAGCCCCCTGGGATAGCCGCACCTTGGTCACCACGGCAGATACTACAATGTTTATTGGTGGAGATGCCGGTATTATTTTGAAAAAAGACCTGCGCGAAGCTAATGTGGATTCTTTCAGGGTGGTTGCTGACGCTACCTGCGGGGCAAAGCTCTCTTCTAAAATAACGGCTGTGCTTTCCACAGTCGATAGCATTCGTTATGAATACGGGCTCCGCAATTTTTCGGCTGCCATTGCCGCTACTCCGTCCACCGTGCGGGATAGCGCTATATGGGCGGAGGCTACACTAAGCGGACTAATGAAAGACAGCGTTTACACAGTCCGGATCAAATACCTGCACCGCAATGCCTATCGCTATAGCGCCACTTTTACCTTTCGGGCATTAAATGGACTTCCCAAACCAGCGATTAGCTTTAATGGATCCCTTCTTTCTTCTTCGGCTACAGCAGGCAATCAGTGGTTCCTCAATGGTGTCGCTATCAACGG
Source organism: Variovorax sp. (assembly GCA_028292835.1). Classification (GTDB taxonomy): domain Bacteria; phylum Pseudomonadota; class Gammaproteobacteria; order Burkholderiales; family Burkholderiaceae_C; genus Variovorax. The sequence continues at coordinate 463 of JAQGLP010000577.1, read as the reverse complement.
CGCTTCAAATTCCACTTATAGCCCGGTGGCTCAGGGGCAGTACACCGTGCAGCAAACTATCAATGGTTGCATTAGTCCGGTGTCTAATAGCTTCTCCTACGTGGCTACCACCATTAACGATCCGGCATTAGCTGCATTGCTCACTATATTGCCAAACCCGGTCAATACTACGGTTTGGGTCAAGCTTCGAACCCCGAAACGGCTGGAGCTCACCTTGCTCGATGCATGGGGACGCCGGTTAGCGTTGCAATCGATATCGGCGAATGCTACACCGTTAGATCTTCAGGCGTATGGACCAGGTGTCTATTTCCTGCTCGTCGAAGAGCCAGCTACACATAAAACGACAACCGTAAAGCTGTTGAAACGATAACCGTCATTTTGGTGGAATTAAGTTTAGATGGTTAATGCCAACTGGTGGCACATTCTGTACTGGGAAGCAAACGATGAGCTTACTTGGTTTTGG
>JAQGLP010000327.1 GCA_028292835.1 Variovorax sp. | reverse complement strand
CACCGCGCTGGCGCGCCTGCTGCGCGACCGGCTGGTCTCCAACGACGCCGAGGCCTATATCGCGAGCTGCGAGGCGGTGGCCGGCATCGACCTGCGCGAAGGCAACCGGCACCTCGCGCTGCCCACGCTGGTCATCGCGGGCACGCAGGACGAGGCCACGCCGCCGGCCATGTCCGAGGCGATCGCGGAGGCGATCCCGGGCGCGCAGCTCGCCACGCTCGACGCGGCGCACCTGAGCGCCGTCGAGCAGCCGGCGCAGTTCGCCGCGCTGGTCACGGCGTTCTGGCGCGGCCTAGAGGCAGGCCGTCCCGCCAGCGACCAGGCGACCAGGGCCGCCTGAGGTTCAGGTAAAACGTGCCGCCGGCGCATGGCAGGGTTCGCGGCCTCAAACGACGTCGTCCTCGCCCGCGGGCCGCTTGCGTCCGGTGAGCATCGCGGTCACCAGATTCTCGCGGTGCCGCCGCCCCGTGAAGACGACGCCCGCGACGTGCAGCGCGACCAGCGCCATCAACCCCCAGGCCAGCGTGCGGTGCAGCGCTTCGAGCCAGGCCACGCCCCAGAACCGGTCAAGCGTGTAGAGCCAGCCGGTCGTGCCCACCGCTGCGACGGCGGCAAGGAGCGCGACGACCATCCAGCCGCCGAGCGGGTTGTGGCCGAGATGGCGTTGCTCGCGGTGGCGCGCGACATCCAGCGCATAGCGCCCAACGACGCCGGGCGCGCGCACGAACTGTCCGAAGCGGGCAAAGCGCCCGCCGCGCCAGCCCCACGCCCAGCGCGCGGCCACCAGCGCAAGCGCGACGTAGCCGGCCATCTCGTGCACCGACAACGCGCCCTCGCCCGCGAACCACGCGATGCCGACGGCCGCCGCCAGCGCCCAGTGCAGCAGGCGCACGGGCGCATCCCACACCTTCTGCGCTTCACGCATGGCGTGCCAGCGCCAATGCCAGTGCCCGCACCGCGGCGACCGTCATGCGCCGCTCAGGAAGGCTGCTTGATCTCGCCGACCCGCTCGAAGGTCTTCGGGTGGAAGAAGGCCTCGACGCGCCGCCCCTTCTCGTCGAAGCCGTAGACCTCGTAGCAGCCCTTGAAGTTCTTGACCTGGCGCACCTTCCAGCCCTCGCCGGTCAGCTTGCGCTGCAGGTCCATCTGCGGGCGCATTTCCTCCTTGGCGACGGGCTCGCACCTCACCGCGTCGTGCTCGACGAACTGGGCCGAGGCGGCGCCGGCAAACAGGGCGGCAGTCGCCGCGACAGTGAAGAACAGCTTGTTCATGAAACCTCTCGAAGTAGACAGGAAAAAGGAAGGCGCCCGATCAGACATCGAGCCACATGCGAAGCAGATTGTGGTAGGTGCCGGTCAGGCCGATCACGCCGGCGTCGGTCTCGCCATAGGTGCTGCGCAGGTGGCGCAGGTGGTTGTCCATGTCGAACAGCAGGCGGCGTTGCTCGTCGCTGCGCGCCATGCTCTGGATCCAGAAGTAGCTGGCGGTGCGGTATCCGCGCGTGACGGGCAGCACCCGGTGTACGCTGGTGCCGGGGTAGAGCACCATGTCGCCGGCCGGCAGCTTGACGCGCTGCTCGCCGAACGTGTCCTCGACGACCAGTTCGCCGCCGTCGTAGTCGCCCGGCTCGGCCAGGAACAGCGTGCACGAGATGTCGGTGCGCACGCGCCCCGCGCCGCCCTGCAGGAAGCGCACCGCGCTGTCGACGTGGTTGCCGAAGCTGTTGGCCGCGCCGCCGTAGCGGTTGAAGAGCGGCGGCGAGATCTGCCTGGGCAGCGCCGCCGAGAAGAAGATCGGATGCCGCTCCAGCCCGCGCAACAGCAGCTGCTGCAGGGCGCGCGTGGCGTCGCAGTCTTCCCGCAGCTGCTCGTTGTTCTTGGCCTGGGCCGACTGCTCGCCGGCCGTGAGCCGCCCGTCCTGCCACGGCGCCGTGCGCAGGATGTCCTGCGCACGGCGCAACTCGTCGGGCCGCAGTACCTCGCGGATGTGCAGCAGCATGGCCTTGCGACTCCTTTTTTCCGTTCAGAAGCGCGCGCCGACCGTCAGCAGCACGCTGCGCTGCGCCCCGGCCAGTGCGAAGCCCGGGTAGAGCTGGTCGCCGTAGAGCCGGTTGGTGACGTTGCCGACGTTGAGCTGCGCGTACAGGTCGGGCGTGAACTTGTACTCGACCATCACGTCGCTCACCACATAGCCGGGGACGTATGCCGTGGTGGAGGCCGCGCCGGTGGTGCCCTGCAGCGGCCGGTTCTGCGACGCGCCGCGCAGGCCGCCCGCCAGTCGCAGCTGGGGCGTGGCCTGGTAGCTCAGCCAGACGGCGCCGCTCTGCCTGGGCGTCAGGCCCACGCGCTGGCCGACGATGGCCTGCTGCGTGCTGCCCGCCTGGTCGATCCTGGCCACCGGGATGTACGAATACGAGGCGTACAGCTCCCACTGCGGCGTGAGCCGGCCCACCATGTCGAGTTCGAGCCCGGCCGAATGGCGCTTGCCCGACAGCAGGTAGGCGCTCTGGGCGAAGTCGGAGTCGGTGGTGCGCTCGTTGTACTTCTCGGTGCGGAAGATCGCGGCGCGCGTGGACAGCTTGCCGTCCAGCCAGTCGAGCTTGGCGCCAAGCTCGATGTTGCGGCTCTTCTCGGGCGGTGTGGCGGCGTTTTGCGGCGTCACGTACTGGTAGGTGTCGGCCGAGGTGTTGAACGAGGTCGAATACGAGAGGTGGTAGGACTGCGTCGGCGACGGCTGGTACAGCACGCCCGTGCGGTAGCTGAACACGCCGTCTGACAGGCGGGTCTGGACCGTGCTGTCGGGGAGCGCCGTGGCGGCGTTGGCATAGGTGCGCTGGCGGAAGTCGCCGCTGAAGCGGTCGTAGCGCAGGCCGCCCAGCAGCTTCCAGTGCGGCGCGACCTCGACCAGATCCTGCGCGTAGGCGCCGAAGCTCCTCGAGGCATAGTCGCTGGTCGGGCGGTAGATCGGCGAGGCCGCCAGCACGCGGCCGTCATTGGGCGTGCCCGCCAGGGTGCCGCCCTTGGCGTAGTTGGTGCCCACGGAGCCCCAGGCGCCGAAGCGGTCGGCCGACTCGCGCGCGGCGTCGATGCCCATCAGGACCTCGTGGCGCAGGCCGCCCCAGGTGTACTTGTTGCTGTAGTCGCTTTGCAGGTAGGTGCCGCTGTACTGGTCCTGGCGCGGCGCGAGGCCGCTGCGCGACATGACGGTCAGCGGGTTGAGCGTGGCCGCTGTCACCGCGGGCGTGCCGGCGGGGCAGGCGCCGACCGCGTTGAGGGCCACCCCGCAGAAGCCGGCGGTGGTGCCCCACTGGGCGCGGTTGAAGGTGCCGGTGCGCAACTGGCTGCGCAGCTCGCCGCCGTCGTCGAACAGGTGCACGTGCGACAGCGTGCCGTAGGTGGCCTGGCCTCGCAGGTAGTCGCTGTCGGTGCCGTAGAAGCTGCCCGGGGGCAGCCGGGCGATGGAGTTCTGCGCCACCCCGTCCTTGAACGTGCCGTTGCCCAGGTAGCGCGTCCCCGCCATCGGCACGTTGTCGACGTTCAGGTGAAAGAGCCCCACCGTGAACTCGTCGCGCGTGCCCAGGCCCCAGCTGTACGACGGCGCGATGCCGTACTTGTCGATGGTGGCGCCGCCGTTGCCGACCTTGTTCCACATCGCGTTGAGCCGGAAGGCCGAGTCCTCGCCGGTGCGGACATTGAAGTCGCCGGTGGTGCGAGCGTAGCCGCGCGAGCCCACGGTGCCGACCACGTCGCTCTGGTCGGCCAGCAGCGGCTTCTTGGTCACCTGGTTGATCACGCCGCCGGTGGAGCCCCGCCCGAAGATCATCGAGGCCGAACCGCGAAGCACCTCGATGCGCTCCAGGTTGAAGGTGTCGCGGTCGTACTGCGACGGGTCGCGCATGCCGTCGATCAGCAGGTCGCCGGTGGTGGCGACCGGGAAGCCGCGCAGGCGGATGTCCTGGTCGGTGCCGTTCTCGGTGGCGGCGAAGGTGATGCCGGCCGAGTAGTGCAGCGCATCCTTCAACGTGTCGAGCTTGACGTCGTCGATCAGCTTCTCGGTGATGACATTGATCGACTGCGGGATGTCGCGGATGTCCTGCGTGCCCTTGCCGAGGTGGGTCCGCTTGGTCTGGACCTGCTCCTTGTTGCGGATCTCGGCCTCGCTGGTGACCGTCACGGTCTCCAGCGTGCCGCCGGAGGCCGGCGGCGCGGACGCGGTTTGCGCCCAGCTGCCGACGGAGGCAGCCAGCATCAGGGCGCCGAACGGCAGCCTTGCCGAGTCTCGCGAGAGCGTGGAGAGGGTCGGGATGGACAGCGCGTCGGGCGCCTGGGGCGCGCGCGGGCGGACGGATGGGGACAAGGAACCTCCGTGGGGCCTTCAAGGCCAGGAATGAACGGCTGGCTCCTGCACCAAAAGGTGCGGCGATGTGGCTTGCCGGGACGATGTCCAAAAGTGTAATCTAAACGCGGGTGCGATTCATTCGCATTCACTAGAATTACCGCAAATCCGGCACCGCCCTGCTTCATCGTTGAATGCCCGGGAGGCCGGCGCCCACCCGTTTTCCAAGGACTCCCATGCCCGCCACTTCCAAGGCCATCAGCGCTGCGAGATCCGTCTTGCCTCATCCCGTCGAGGGCGGCGCGCCTGCGCAGGCGCAGTCCGACCCTGCGCCGCCGCTCGAAAGCGCCGCGCTTTTCAGGGGTCGCCGGACCGTCGTCATCCTGCACAACGGCTCGCTCTACCGGCTGCAGACCACCAAGCTCGGCAAGCTGATCCTGACCAAATAGCCCCCTGGGGAGGGCGACGCGGCGCATGCAAGGTCGGCGTTGCGGTACGTTGTGCCTGTCGCTTTTCTCGACGGCGGCTGCAACTCAGGCGTCGATACGGGTGCTTACCTTCTTCATGTGCTGCATGTGCGCCTACTCCGATCCGACACGTGCGCGTTCAACAATGAAGGCGTCGTCAAATACAGGAGTTCAAAAATGACCCTCAAGTCCAACAGCCGGTTGGTGGCCACCGCGGCGCTTGCGTTGTGCGTTGCCGGGAGCGCCCTCGCGCAAGACCGTCGCAACGACGACCGGCCCGACCGCAATGGCTACCAGACGCAGCCCGATCACCGAGCGGACCCGCGCGGCGATGCCTCCCGTGAGCGCCAGAACTTCGGCGACCGCAGGGGCCCCAATGAACGCCAGGACTACCGCGATCAGCGAGGCTTCCGGGAACGCCAGGATTTCCGTGAAGGCCGACAG
>JAQGLP010000325.1 GCA_028292835.1 Variovorax sp. | reverse complement strand
GTCGCCACCGTCAAGCTCCTGATCGGCGGCCAGCTGGTCGAATCGCAAACCACCGAATGGCGCGACATCGTTAATCCGGCCACGCAGGAGGTGTTGGCGCGCGTGCCGTTCGCCACGCCGGCCGAGGTCGAGGCCGCCGTCGCCTCGGCGCAGGATGCCTTCAAGAGCTGGCGCAAGACGCCGATCGGCGCGCGCTCGCGGATCTTTCTGAAGCTGCAGCAGCTCATTCGCGAGCACATGGGCGAGCTCGCCGCGATCCTGACGGCCGAGCAGGGCAAGACGCTGCCCGACGCCGAGGGCGACGTGTTCCGCGGTCTCGAAGTGGTCGAGCACGCGGCCGGCATCGGCAACCTGCAGCTCGGCGAACTGGCCCACAACGTGGCCACCGGCGTCGATACCTACTCGCTGCTGCAGCCGCTGGGCGTGTGCGCGGGCATCACGCCGTTCAACTTCCCCGCCATGATTCCGCTGTGGATGTTCCCGATGGCGATCGCCACCGGCAACACCTTCGTGCTCAAACCTTCCGAGCAGGACCCGATGGTGACGATGCGCCTGTGCGAACTGGCGATGGAAGCCGGCGTGCCGCCCGGCGTGCTCAACGTGGTGCACGGCGGCGAGGCGGTGGTCAACGCGATCTGCGACCACCCGGACATCAAGGCCATCAGCTTCGTGGGCTCCACCAAGGTCGGCACGCACGTCTACCACCGCGCCACGCTGGCCGGCAAGCGCGTGCAATGCATGATGGGCGCGAAGAACCACGCCATCGTCATGCCCGACGCCAACAAGGAGCAAACGCTCAACGCGCTGGCCGGCGCCAGCTTCGGCGCGGCCGGCCAGCGCTGCATGGCGGTGTCGGTCGCGGTGCTGGTGGGCGCGGCGCGGCAGTGGGTGCCGGACCTGGTCGCCAAGGCCCGGACCCTGAAGATCGGCACTGGGACCGAGAAGGGCGTCGACATCGGCCCGCTGGTGTCGTGCGCCGCCTACGAGCGCGTCAACGGCCTGATCGAGCGCGGCGTGGCCGACGGCGCCACGCTGGCGCTGGACGGCCGCAAGCCCACGGTGCCCGGCTACGAGAAGGGCAATTTCGTCGGCCCGACGGTATTCGCCGACGTCAAGCCCGGCATGGCGGTCTACGAGCAGGAGATCTTCGGCCCGGTGCTGTGCCTGGCCAACGCCGAGAGCCTCGACGAGGCCATCGCCATGATCAACGCCAACCCGAACGGCAACGGCACCGCCATCTTCACGCAGTCGGGCGCGGCGGCGCGGCGCTTCGAGGAGGAGATCGACGTGGGCCAGGTCGGCATCAATGTACCCATTCCCGTGCCGGTGCCGATGTTCTCGTTCACCGGCTCGCGCGCTTCCAAGCTGGGCGACCTGGGGCCCTACGGCAAGCAGGTCGTGCTGTTCTACACGCAGACCAAGACCGTGACGGCGCGCTGGTTCGACGACGACGCGGTGTCGCACGGAGTCAACACCACGATCAGCCTGAAATAGGCTCGGCCGCATGGATTTCGAGCTTTCCGAAGAGCAGCGGGCCTTTGCGCAATCGGCACGCGATTTCGCGCAGGCCGAGTTCGCGCCGCACGCCGCGCGCTGGGATGCCGAGGCGGTCTTCCCGAAGGAGGCGATCGCCAAGGCCGGCGAACTGGGCTTTTGCGGCCTGTACGCGCCTGAGGTCATCGACGGGCTCGCGCTGCCGCGCCTGGACGCCACGCTGGTGTTCGAGGAACTGGCTGCGGTCGACCCCTCGACCACCGCCTTCATCACCATCCACAACATGGCGACCTGGATGCTCGGCACCTGGGGCACGCAGGCGGTACGCGAACGCTGGGGCGCCGGGCTGACCAGCGGGCGCCAACTTGCTTCTTACTGCCTGACCGAGCCGGGGGCGGGTTCGGACGCGGGCTCGCTCAGGACGCGCGCCGAGCTGCAGGGCGGCGAGTACATCATCAACGGCGGCAAGGCCTTCATCTCGGGCGCGGGCGCGACCGACGTGCTGGTGCTGATGGCGCGCACCGGCGCCAGCGGCGCGGGCGGCATCTCGGCCTTCGCGGTGCCGGCCGATGCGCCCGGCGTCGGCTATGGCAAGAAGGAACGCAAGATGGGCTGGAACAGCCAGCCCACGCGGGCCATCAGCTTCGACGACGTGCGGGTGCCGGCCGACCACCTGCTGGGCCAGGAAGGCGAGGGCTTTCGCATCGCGATGAAGGGGCTCGACGGCGGGCGCATCAACATCGCGACCTGCTCGGTCGGCGCCGCGCAGGGGGCGCTCGATACGGCGCGGCGCTACCTGCACGAGCGCCGGCAGTTCGGCAAGCCGCTCGCGAGTTTCCAGGCGCTGCAGTTCAGGCTGGCCGACATGGCGACCGAGCTGGTCGCGGCGAGACAGATGGTGCGGCTGGCGGCAAGCAAGCTCGACGCGGGGCATCCGGACGCCAGCACCTACTGCGCCATGGCCAAGCGCTTCGCCACCGACGCCGGTTTCGACGTCTGCAACGAGGCGCTGCAACTGCACGGCGGCTACGGCTACCTCGCCGAGTTTCCGCTGGAGCGGCTGGTGCGCGACGCGCGCGTGCACCAGATCCTCGAAGGCACCAACGAGATCATGCGCGTGATCGTCGCGCGCAAGCTGCTCGAAGGCGACACGGAGATTCGATGACCCCAGGCTTGCCCGCTCCGTGGGGCCGTCCGCCCTCCTTGCAGAGGGCGGCACCGGCGGCCCGGCGGCGACAGCCCCGCGGACTTTCTGAAATGACGATTTCTGTTTCCCTATTGCCTCTATGACCGACCAAGCCGTCCTTTTCGATGAAATCGCCACCGCCGCCGGCATGCGCTTCGGCGTGGCCACGCTCAACGCGCCGGCCTCGCTCAATGCGGTGTCGATGGACACGGTGCGTCTGCTCCTGCCGAAGCTGCGGGCCTGGGCACGGGACGACGGCATCGTCGGCGTGCTGCTGCAGGGGGCGGGCGAGAAGGCGTTTTGCGCCGGCGGCGACCTGCGCCAGCTCTACCGGACGCTGCTCGACTGCGGCCCGGGGCGCAACGTCCATGCCGAGGATTTCTTCCGCCAGGAATACGAACTCGATCACCTGATCCACACCTATCCGAAGCCCTTGCTGTGCTGGGGCCATGGCATCGTGATGGGGGGCGGTCTCGGGCTCATGGCGGGTGCCTCGCACCGTGTCGTCACGCCGCAGGGCCGCATCGCGATGCCCGAGATCGGCATCGGTTTCTACCCGGACGTGGGCGGCAGCTGGTTTCTGCGGCGCGCGCCGGGGCGCACCGGCCTGTTCCTCGCCCTGACCGCGGCGAAGCTCAACGCGACCGATGCCATTTTCTGCGGCCTGGCCGACATCGTGGTGCCGCAGGAGCGCAAGGCGCAGGTGCTGGACGCCATCGGCGGCGCCGCCTGGCGGGGCGATGCCAGGGCCGACCGCGCCACGCTGTCGCGCCTGCTGGCGCAGGCCGGCGGGGACGCCGAACACCCGCCATCGAAGGTGCGCGAGCACTTCGATACGATCAACGCGCTGATGGCCGGCGAGGACCTGCTGGAAATCGCGCAGCGCCTTCGCACGCTGCGGTCCGGCGATCCGTGGCTGCAGGCGGCGGCCCAGGCATTCGGCCGGGGGTCTCCCGGATCGGCGGCCGTGACGTTCGAGCTGTGGCAGCGCGTGCCGCGCATGTCGCTGGCCGAAGTGTTTCGCCTGGAGTACTGGACCTCGCTCGGTTTCTGCGCGCACACGGACTTCGCCGAGGGTATCCGGGCGCTGCTGCTCGACAAGGACCGCAATCCCAAGTGGAACCCCGCCACGCTGGAGGAGGTCACGCCCGGGTTCGTCGAAGACCACCTGCGGCCACGCGCCGAGGGGCCGCATCCACTGGCCGGCCTGGTTTGAGAAAAAAGATGAAAAAAGCGCTGCAAGGGCGTGCCACAGCCCGGTGGCCCCACCCTTTGTCGCAGCATTCAACAGGAGACACATCATGAAGATCTCATTCATCGGCCTGGGCCACATGGGCGGCCCGATGGCGCTCAACCTGCACCGGGCGGGCCACGCGCTCGGCGCCTTCGACCTCTCGGCGGAGGCCTGCGGCAAGCTCGCCGCCGAGGGGCTGCCGGTCGCCGCGTCGGCCGCCGACACGCTCGACGGCGCCGAGGTCGTGATCAGCATGCTGCCCGCCAGCGCGCACGTCGAGGCGCTCTACCTGGGCGGCGAGGGCCGGCCGAGCCTGATGGAGCGGATCCAGCCCGGCACGCTGGTGATCGACAGCAGCACCATCGCCGCCGCCACGTCGCGCAGGGTGGCCGAGGCCGGTGCGCGGCGGGGCGTGGCCGTGATCGACGCGCCCGTGTCGGGGGGCACCGGCGGCGCCGTCGCCGGCACGCTGACCTTCATGGTGGGCGGCGCGGCGGCCGACCTGGAGCGCGCGCGTCCGGTGCTCGAGAAGATGGGCAGCAACATCTTTCACGCGGGCGGCCCCGGCGCCGGGCAGACCGCCAAGATCTGCAACAACATGCTGCTCGGCATCCTGATGATCGGCACCTCGGAGGCGCTCGCGCTCGGCGTGGCGAACGGGCTCGACCCCAAGGTGCTGTCGGAAATCATGCGCCGCAGCTCGGGCGGGAACTGGGCACTTGAAAAATACAACCCGATGCCTGGCGTCATGGATGCCGCGCCCGCCTCCAAGGGCTATGCGGGCGGCTTCGGCACCGACCTGATGCTCAAGGACCTGGGACTCGCGCAGGAAAGCGCCATCGCCGTGCGCGCCGCCACGCCGCTGGGTGGCCTGGCGCGCAGCCTGTACGCGGCGCACAGCCTGGCCGGGCACGGGGCGCTGGATTTCTCGAGCGTGATCCGGATGCTGCGCAAAGCCTGAAAAAGCAGGGCGGACAGCGTTCGCCGGGAACCGGTGCGGCATCATTGCGGTCTGCGCCTACTTCGCCCTGCCGTGACTCCTGAACCGAACCGCTCCTTCCTCGGACTCGTCCGCCAACTGCTCAACTCTCTTCCGCCCACGGAGCGCAAGCTGGGCGAGTTCGTGCTCGACTTTCCCGGCGACTTGGCCACTTACACGGCATCGGAGCTCGCCACGCTGGTCGGCGTGTCGAATGCGACCGTGACTCGCTTCATCCAGCGGCTGGGCTATTCGAACTACGAGGACGCAAGGCGCCAGGCGCGCGAGGAGCGAAGCAACGGCTCCCCGCTGTTCCTGTCCGCTCAGGGCAGCCGGGGCCTGGAGGGATCGATCACCTCCCACATCCTGCAGGCGCAGGACAACATCGTCGCCACCTTCAACCACATCCCGGCCGAACTGATCGATGACGTGGCCCAGGCGTTGGCTGCGGCGGGCAACGTGTGGTTTCTGGGTTACCGCAACAACCGGAATTTTGCGAGCTACCTGCGCTGGCAGCTTGTCCAGCTGCGCGAAAACGTGCACGTGCTTCCCGGCCCGGGCGAGACGCTGGGCGAATATGTCGCTGGCCTGGGCTCGAAGGACGTGCTGGTGGTTTTCGCGCTGCGTCGCAGCGTACCGATCGCCACGCGTTTCGCCTTGCTGGCGGCGCGCGCCGGCACGCAGGTGCTCTACATCACCGACCATTTCTCCAAGGTTTCGCTCTCCGCCCGGTGGCTGCTGCGCTGTCATACGCAGGCGCCCGGGCCCTTGGACAACCACGCATCCGTGATGCTGCTGTGTCACTTGCTGGCGACCCGTGTGCTTCATCACGTTGGCACTAAGGGACGGCGTCGCATGGCGAGCATCGAAACGCAGCACGATGCGCTGAATGAAATGCGCGACGACGCCGAGCCGGCGCGGCCCTAGCTTCCAGGCGCCGCGCAAGGGCTCGCCCCCTGCGTTTTTTCTCAGCTCGGCGGAACAGCTTTCGAACGTTCCAACGCAGCGCGAGGTCCCGTGTCTTCGCTGCGCCACCCGGCCCCGGCCTTGCTGCGGGCCCGCAGTTCCCTTGCCGCGGCACGACGCAGGTGTGTCGCTGCGCTGACGGCAGCCCAGTCCCGCAGGGATCCATTTTTCCGGAGGCCGGCGGCCGTGAGGCTGCCGGGGCCTGCGTCGGCCAACGGGTCAGACACGCCCTTCGGACGCCTGACACATCGCATTTTCCAACATCACGGTCGACATGCCGGCCGCCGCAGTGATGGCGTGCGTCATCCGGGGAAGGGTTTTTACCGGGGTCGGCTGGATCTTCCCGAATGTAAAGTAATTACCGTTAAATAAATAGATGAAAAAATAATTTCACTAACGACCTGGCTCTGTCGCCCTGGGGTTTTCCGTTTGGCGGTGGATCGCAAACGGGCCAGGGTCGTTTCCCGACTTACTCACGCAAAGGATCAGCCATGGCTGGAGAGGGATTGATTTCCATGTCGGCCCCCAAGACCGCGCAGATGCACCAGTTGGAGAGTGCACTGAACGGCATCGGGGTCACCCGCTCGCACAAGAGCATCATTTTTCTGGTGGTGTGCGGCGTGCTGTTCGATGTGTTCGAGCAAAACGCCGTCGGCCTCGTCGCGCCGTTGCTGCGGGAGCAATGGGGCCTGAGCGGCACGGACATCGGCTTCCTCAACACCATCACCTTCATCGCGGCGGCGATCGGACGACTACTGTCGGGCTACTTCGCGGATCGCAAGGGCCGCCGCTACATGCTCAACGTGAACTTGGCGCTGTTCACCATCGGTGCGATCGGCTGTGCGCTTTCTCCCAACTACGCAGTGCTGGCCATGGCGCGCGCGATCGTGGGATTCGGGCTGGGCGGGGAGATCACGACAGCGGTGACCATGCTGGCCGAGTTCTGCTCGGCACGCTTCCGGGGCACGGCGGTGGGCCTCATCAACGTGGGCGGCGGCGGACTGGGCAACATGCTGGCGCCTGCGTTCGCGCTCGGGGTGTTCGCCGTTTTTCCGGGTGAAAACGCCTGGCGCTGGATGTTCGCGTGCCTCGTGCTGCCGGCCGTCTTCATCGTTTTCTACCGCCGCTTTATTCCGGAGACGCCACGCTACCTGCTCTCGCAAGGGCGGGTGGACGAGGCCAACCGGGTGCTTTCGATGCTGGCGTCCGGCAAGCTCGCGAACGGCCAGTTCGAAACGCGCAACTACATCACGGCCGATGCGCAAGCCAGCACCGAGCCGGTCGCAACGGTGTCGCTGCTGGACATCTTCCGCGACGGCTTCGCGCGGCGCACCGTGGCCGTCGGGATCGCGTCCTGGATGACCTTCGGCGCGCAACTGTCCGTGCTCACGCTGATGCCTACCCTCCTGGTGGCACAGGGCTACTCCATCACCAAGAGCTTTGTGTTCACCATCGTGATGCAGAGTGGCAGCCTGCTGGGCGCCATCACCGCCTCGACGCTGGGCTACTACTTTCCACGCAAGCGCGTGCTGACACTGGGCGCGATCGCCGCCTGCCTGGCCGGCCTGGCGTTCGGCAACCTGACCAGCAGCGTCGCGCTGGTGCTGGTGTTCGGAGCCCTGTTCCAGTTCTGCGTGCTGACGCTCAACACCTCGATCTGGATCTTCGCGCCCGAGCTGTACCCGACGCGAATCCGGGGCCTGGGCACCTCGTTCCTGCTGGCGCTGGGCACCGTGGGCGGGGCGCTGTCCCAGCTTCTGGCGGCCAAGGTGTTCGACCTGCACGGCGTGGCCGGCATGTTCGGAATGATCGCGGCGATGTATGCGGTGTTCGCGATCGCCATCCAGTTTGCACCCGAAACCTTCGGCAAATCAATCGAAATCGGCGCGGACGGCGAGGGCGAACAGCCTTCCGGCGTGCCGGCCGTCGCCCGGTAGCACCGGCCTCCTTTCACTGCCGTGCGTGTGGCTCGAGAGCCGCGCGGCTGAACTGTGCACGCCTGCTCGCGCTGTGCGCAGGCCCGAGGCGGCCTGCCCCATAACTCGGAAATGACTTCCACAAAATCATCATGAAAACATCCCTGCATGTCCTTTGCCTGAGCCTGCTTGCATTCGGCGCCGCCGCCGCGCAGGCTCAAAGTGCTGTCACCCTCTACGGCATTACCGCCATGGAGGCGGTACATGTAACGGGCTACAGCGTTGATGGCATAACTGCCGGCAGTGTCAACCGTCTCGACAGCAGCCAGGTTTCGGCATCGCGCCTGGGCTTCCGGGGCACGGAGGACCTGGGCGGAGGGCTGAGCGCCGTGTTCGATCTGACCTCGGGTTTCTCGCTGGACACCGGGTTGCCCGCCAACGCTTCGAAGTTCTTCAACCGCGGCAGTCTCGTGGGTCTGCAGGGCGACTTTGGCCGCGTCACCGCCGGGCGGCTGTGGAGCGTGAACGACGACATCATGAGCCGTTACTTCATCTTCGGCGGCTACGCGGCATTCCGCTTCACCGAGTTCGCGGGAATCAGCGACTTGACCGACAACGCCCTCAAGTACGTATCGCCCAGCTACAACGGCTTCACGGTTCGGACGCTCTACGGCTGGGGCGAAGGACAAACCGGCCGGACGTTCGAGGTCGCCGCCAACTATGCAAACAAGTATCCCTTCGAGGCGGGCCTGTCCTATCGCAGCGTCCGCAACCTGGCCGGCAAGGCAGATACGCTGAGCACGCTGGGCGCGAGCTATGACCTCGGCAAGGTGCGCATCCACGGCGGCATTTCCTACAGCAACCCCGAGGCCCAGGGAACGCCCAAGACCCGCGCATACGACATCGGCGCCGTGTGGCTTGTCCACCCCCAGGGCAACCTGACGCTCGACTACGTCGCACGGGACCAGCAGGGAACGCGCGACGACAGTGCGTTCCTGCGCCTGGGCGGTGAGTACTATCTGTCGAAGCGCACTTCCGTCATCGCCAATCTTGTCGCCCTCAAGAACAAGGGCGATGCGCGCCAGCGTTTCTACGGTGTTGGCGCTCCCGGCGTGGATCAGAACGTGGTGTCGCTCGGCCTGCGCCACGCGTTCTGATGCCGCCGGTCAGGCCCCGAATTCGACCTTCGAACGAGAACCTCCCATGCCCGCTGTCTTGCTGATCAACCCGAACATCTCGCCCGAGACGACGGCCATGATGCATCGCCTCCTGCGCGACGGGCTGCCTGCCGCCATCGAGGTGGTGAGCGCCACAGCGTGCCGGGGCGCTCCCATGATCACCACCGAGGCCGAACTCGCCGTCGCCGTCGATCAGGTGGTGGCGATCGGGCGGGCCCGGGCGAAGGAGATGTCGGCCATCGTCATCGGCGCGTTCGGCAACCCCGGGCTGGAGGTGCTGCGCGCGGCCGTCGAAGTGCCGGTCATCGGCATCGGCGAGGCGTCGATGCGCCAGGCTGCGGCGGATGGGCGCCGCTTCGGCGTGGCAACGACCACGCCCGGGCTGGACGCCTCGATCGCGCGCGCCGCCGCCGGGCTCGGCCTTGGGGCGCTCTTCACCGGCACGCGCATCTCCCCGGGAGATCCACTCGAACTGGCCAGCCAGCCCCGGTTGCAGGACGAGCGCCTGGCCGAAGCCGTCGCGGCCTGCATCGCCGACGGTGCCCAGGCCGTGGTGATCGGGGGCGGGCCGCTGGCGGAGGCGGCGGTCCGCCTGGGGGCGCGCTTCGACGTGCCGGTCATTTCCGCCGTTGCGGCGGCCGCCCGCGAAATCGAGCGGCTTCTGATGCCGGGGCCGGCGCGGTACAAGGCCTGATTCGCGGCGGGGCGCGGCGGGCAACTCAAAGCCTGCCGATCAGGCGAGCGGGTTGTCCTTGAGCGTCGTTTTGGCCAGGGCGAGCCGCTCGGGCAGCCGGCCGGCCTGTTCATCCTGGGCGAGCTGGGCCACCACCTGTTCCAGCAGGTCCCGCAACTGCGTGGCCAGGGCCAGTCCCTGCCGGTCGCGGCGGATGTCGAAGTCGCTCATGAAGCTGATGGCGGAAAGGCTGCTTTCGATTTCCAGGTCGCCGCGGGCCGTGGCAAGCCGATGCACCTCACCCTCGGAAAACGGATGGATCGTGGCTTTCTGCATCATTGGTGGCCTTCTCCCTGGCGAAAAATCAGTGGGAATGGACATGGGGCTTGGGCATCGGCATCGGCGCCACAATGCCCAGGCCGAAGCGGTAGCCGCTGGTTTGCTCGAACTGCGCCACCGTCAGCCACTGAATGGGCG
>JAQGLP010000132.1 GCA_028292835.1 Variovorax sp. | reverse complement strand
CAGCTCCTTGGCCTGCTCGGCGAAAACGTCCTGGTGCTCCATCGCAAACAGCGCGCATTCGTAGTTCAGCACACTGATGTTGTAGGGCGGGCGCACCTTGTCGATCTCGCCGACCAGCGCGGCCGGCCCCATCAGGTAGCCCAGCCGCGCGCCCGCCAGGCCGAACTTGCTGAGGGTGCGCATCAGCAGCACGTGGCGGTGCCGCGCGAGGCGGTCGATGTAGCTCCTGCCGGCGAAGGGCTGGTACGCCTCGTCGATCACCACCAGGCCGCCCTGCCCACCCTGCGCCAGCACGATGCGCTCGATCGCCGCGTCGTCCCACAGGTTGGCGGTCGGGTTGTTCGGGTAGGCCAGGTAGACGATGGCGGGCCTCTCCCGCGCGATCGCGGCCAGCATGGCGGCCTCGTCGAGCTCGAAGTCGGCCGTGAGCGGCACGCCGACGAAGCGCAGGCCCTGCAGTTGCGCGCTCATCGCGTACATCACGAAGCCGGGCACCGGCGCCAGCACGGCGGCCGGCCGGCCGCCGCCGGCTTCGGGCGACACGGCGCAGGCCAGTGCCAGCAGCGAGATCAGCTCGTCGGAGCCGTTGCCCAGCATCAGCTCGAAGCCGGCCGGCATCCCGGCGTATGCCGCCAGCGCCTGCCGCAGCTGCGCGTCGCGCTGGCCGGGGTAGCGGTTGAGCGCCAACGCGCCCAAGCGCCGCCCCAGCTCCACCTGCAGGGCAGGCGCCAGGCTGTGCGGGTTTTCCATCGCATCGAGCTTGACGAGGCCGCGCGCGTCCTGCACGGTGTAGGCATGCATCGCGCGCACGTCGGTGCGGATGCGGCCGAGTGCCTCGGGCCCGGCGGTGGGCGTGTCGATCAGGGATGGGGACATGGCATGGGCCTCAACGGGTACAGCGGAAACTGTTGCGCAGCGCCGCCGAGAGCACCAGTTGCACCGGCATGTCGGCTTCGTAGCTGTCGGCGTTGCGCGTCAGTTCGGTTTGGTAGAGCGAGCGGGCCATGGCGGGTTCGAGGCGGCGGCCCTGCACGCAGAACGGTGGCTGGCGGCCCTCGCGCTGCGCGCTGTCGGCGCCCTCGCGCAGGCCCTCGAGCACGCCGACCAGGTAGTAGCTGGCATAGGTCCGGCCGTCCTTTTCGTTGGCTTCGAGCGTGCGGAACTCGCGGATCGTCATGGCCTGCGCGGCCAGGCCGCAGCCGAGCAGCGCGATTCCCGCCAGCAGTCGTGCGCGGCCCCGCACCCGGGCCAGGCCGGAACTGCCATGTTGCAAGGGGGAAGGAACCGCATCCATACTCATATTCAGGCTCCCGCGATCAGCGATCGCCTTGGCGCACGGCCGCGGCGCTGCCCGGCGCGGGCGGAGTCAGCCGCAACCGCGCCGCCTCGGCGTGCGCATGCAACCCTTCTCCCTCGGCCAGCGTGACGGCGATGTGCCCGAGGACCTGCGCGCCCGCCTCGCTCACTTCGATCAGGCTGCTGCGTTTCTGGAAGTCGTAGACGCCCAGCGGCGAACTGAAGCGCGCCGTGCCGCTGGTGGGCAGCACGTGGTTCGGGCCGGCGCAGTAGTCGCCCAGGCTCTCGCTGGTCCAGGCGCCCAGGAAGATCGCGCCGGCGTGCCGCAGCAGGGGCTCCCAGCGGTGCGGCTCGCGGCTCGACACCTCCAGGTGCTCGGGCGCGATGCGGTTGCTGATCTCGCACGCCTCTTCCATGCTGCGCGTGTGGATCAGCGCGCCGCGACCGTTGAGCGAGGCCGCGATGATGTCGGCGCGCGGCATGGTGGGCAGCAGCCGGTCGATGGCGGCCTGCACGGCGTCGATGTAGGCGGCGTCGGGGCTCAGCAGGATGCTTTGCGCCAGCTCGTCGTGCTCGGCCTGGCTGAACAGGTCCATCGCGACCCAGTCGGGCGGCGTGCTGCCGTCGGCCAGCACCAGGATCTCGCTGGGCCCGGCGATCATGTCGATCCCCACCGTGCCGAAAACGCGGCGCTTGGCCGCGGCCACGTAGGCGTTGCCGGGGCCGGTGATCTTGTCGACGGCGGGCACGGTCTCGGTGCCGTAGGCCAGCGCGCCGATGGCCTGCGCGCCGCCGAGCGTGAAGGCCCGCGTGACGCCCGCGACGTGCGCGGCGGCCAGCACCAGCGAGTTCTTCTCGCCACCCGGCGTCGGCACCACCATGATGATTTCACCGACACCCGCGACGTGGGCCGGAATGGCGTTCATGAGCACCGACGACGGGTAGGCCGCCCTGCCGCCCGGCACGTAGATGCCCACGCGGTCGAGCGGCGTGACCTTCTGGCCGAGCAGGCTGCCGTCGGCATCGCGGTAGCTCCAGCTCTCGCCACAGGCTCTTTTCTGCGCTTCGTGGTAGGTGCGCACGCGCCGGGCGGCGGCTTCGAGCGCCTCGCGCTGGGCCGCAGGCAGCGACTCGAAGGCGGCGCGCAGCTCGGCCGCGGTGAGTTCGAGCGCGTCCATGCCGGGTGCGTCCAGCCGGTCGAAGCGGCGCGTGTGGTCGAGCAGCGCCGCGTCGCCGCGCCCTCGCACGTCGGCCAGGATCTCGGCGACGCGCGCTTCGATGGCGGCGTCGGTCTCGACCGACCAGTGCAGCCGCGCCTTGAAATCGGCATCGAAAGTGGCTTTGGCCGTTGACAGGCGGGCGGGAGTAGCTATTAATTTCATAGCATCTCCGATTATTGGGACGCTGCCGGAGTGGCAGCCTCGGAAGGCTGGGAAGCCGAGACCGTCGCCGCGAAAGCATCGATGATGCGGCGGATCGGCTCGCGCTTGAGCTTGAGCGCCGCCTGGTTGACGACCAGCCGCGCGCTGATGTCCATGATGGGCTCGACCTCGACCAGGTGGTTGGCGCGCAGCGTGTTGCCGGTCGAGACGATATCGACGATGGCGTCGGCCAGGCCGGTGAGCGGCGCCAGCTCCATGCTGCCGTAGAGCTTGATCAGGTCGACGTGCACGCCCTTGGTGGCGAAGAAGTCGCGCGCGATGCCGACGAACTTGGTCGCGACCTTCAGCCGGGCCCCCTGGCGCACTGCGCTCGCGTAGTCGAAGTCGGCACGCGCCGCCACGCTCATGCGGCAGGCGGCGATCTTCAGGTCGAGCGGCAGGTAGAGCCCGGCGCTGCCGTGCTCCAGCAGGGTGTCGAAGCCGGTCACCCCCAGGTCGGCGCCGCCCCACTGCACGTAGGTCGGCACGTCCGAGGCGCGCACCAGTACCACGCGCACGCCGGGCTGGCTGGTCGCGAGGATCAGCTTGCGCGATTTTTCCGGGTCCTCGGTCACCTCGATGCCGGCGGCGGCCAGCATCGGCAGCGTTTCCTCGAAGATGCGCCCCTTGGACAGGGCCAGCGTGATCATGACCGGGTCCTTTCGATGTTGGAGCCCAGGCTGCACAGCTTGCTCTCCATGCGATCGTAGCCGCGGTCGATGTGCTAGATGCGGTAGATGCAGGTCTAGCCCTCGGCCACCATCCCGGCAATCACCAGCCCCGCCGAGGCGCGCAGGTCGGTCGCCATGACGCTGGCGCCCGACAGCCGCGCGACACCGTCCACCACCGCGATGCGCCCGTCGATCTGGATCTGCGCGCCCAGGCGCAGCAGTTCGTTGACGTGCATGAAGCGGTTCTCGAAGATGGTCTCGGTCACCGTCGCGGCACCCTGCGAGACGCAGTTGAGCGCCATGAACTGGGCCTGCATGTCGGTCGGGAAACCCGGGTACTCGGTGGTGCGAAAGCTCTGCGCCTTGAGCCGCGCACGCGCCGGGCCCTCGGAAGCCACGCGCACCCCGCCTTCGACCGCCTCCACCCGGCAGCCCGCCTCGCGCAGCTTCTCGATCACCGCGTCCAGGTGGTCGGCGCGGGCATGGCGCAGCAGCACGTCGCCACCGGTGGCGGCCACCGCGCACAGGAAGGTGCCGGCCTCGATGCGGTCCGCCACCACGGTGTGCTCGCAGCCGGCGAGGCGCTCGACGCCCTGGATGCGGATCTGGCTGGTGCCATGGCCCTCGATCCGGGCGCCCATTGCGATCAGCATCTCGGCCAGATCGGTGATCTCGGGCTCCTGTGCGGCGTTTTCAAGCACCGTTTCGCCGTTGGCCAGGGCGGCGGCCATCAGGAAGTTCTCGGTACCGGTGACGGTCACCATGTCGGTCAGGATGCGAGCGCCGGCGAGCCGCGTGCGCCCGGCGGGCAGGCTGGCCACCATGTAGCCGTGCTCCAGCTCGATCTCGGCGCCCATGGCGCGCAGGCCCCGGATGTGCTGGTCGACCGGGCGCGCGCCGATCGCGCAGCCGCCCGGCAGCGACACCCGGGCGCGCCCGAAGCGCGCCAGCAGCGGCCCCA
>JAQGLP010000278.1 GCA_028292835.1 Variovorax sp. | reverse complement strand
AAACGAACTGATGGCGTTTTACGCCGACTGGGTGCGCCCCTCGGCCGGCCTGCCCACGGGGGCCTGGTCGCTGCTGCTGGCGGTGGCTGCGCTCATGGGCCACCTGGTGCAGCGCTATGCGGGCCTGCCCAAGCTGGTCGGCTATTCGGTCGTGGGCACCGTGGTCGGCCTGGCGGGTTTCGAGGGCGCGATCTGGCCGCTGCAGGGCACGCCGCTGTTCCTGATCGAACTGGCCGCGGCGGTGGTGCTGTTCGAGGCCGGCGGGCGACTGCCGCTGCGGTGGTTCCGCCACAACCCGATGGTGCTCGCGCAAAGCGCGGTCGAGGCCACGCTCACCTACTTCGCCGTCTACTGGACGCTGCTGTGGTTCGGCGTACCGGCGCCGGTGGCCAATCCGCTGGGGCTCATGGCCATCGTCGCCTCGCCGGCCGTGCTGAGCCGCGTGGTCATGGACACGCGCGCCTCCGGCCCGGTGACCGAGCGCGGGCTGACGCTGGCCACGCTCAACGCCTTCTACGCGCTCACGCTCGGCTACGCGCAGGCCGGCCTGCTGGAGCGCGGCCCGACCGGCTTCGCGCAGCACCTGCAGCCGGTGTTCGTGGTGCTGGGCCTGTCGTTCGTGGTCGGCGCCGTGCTGGCGCTCGCCCTGCGCTCGGCGCTGCGCGTGATGAGCCCGGCCAGCGAGAACACCTCGCTGCTGCTGCTGGCGCTGATCGCCGCCGGTGCCGCGCTGGCGGCGCACCTGGGCGGCTCGGCGCCGCTGGCGGCGCTGCTGGCGGGCGTGCTGCTCAAGCAACTCAATCCCAGGCCCTGGAGCTGGCCGCGCCAGCTCGGCACCGCCGCGTCGCTTTTGACCATGCTGATGTTCGTGCTGGTCTCCACCGTGGCGGCGCAGGCCGACTGGAGCCTGCCGGTGGCCGGGCTGGTCGTCTCGCTGATCGGCGTGCGCGCGGTGGCCAAGGTGGTCGGCGTGGCGGTGGCCAATCCCGGCAGCGGCGCAAGCTGGAAGCAGGCGCTGTGGGTCGGCTGCGCGATGTCGCCGCTGTCGTCGATCGCGCTGCTGATCGCGTCCAACTTCGTCACTGCCTCGCCGCTGCTGGGCCACCTGATCACGCAGGTGGCGCTGCCCTCCATCCTGGTGATGGAGGTGCTGGGCGCGGTGATCGCGACCCTGGCCATCTACGGCGCCGGCGAGGCGTCCCGGCCGTGGGCGCCGGTGACGCTGGCCAACGCGGAGGAAACACAGCGATGAGCAAGGACAGTCTTCCCGGCTTCGCCGACACCGACCGCTCGCCGTCGGGCCGGGCCCGTGCGCGCGCAGCCCGCGCGGTGCCGCTCGAGCCGTTCCAGAAGTCCGAGCCGCTCACGCTCGGCGTCGAGCTGGAGCTGCAACTCGTCAACACGCACAACTTCGACCTCGCGCCCTACGCCGAGGACATGCTGCGCCTGATGGCGCAGACCGAGCTGCCCGGCAGCGTGGTGCCCGAGATGACCTCGAGCATGATCGAGATCTCTACCGACATCTGCCACTCGGCCGAGGACGTGGTCGCGCAGCTCACGCCGATCCGCGACGCGCTGGTGAAGAGCGCCGACAAGCTCAACATCGCCGTGCTGGGCGGCGGCACCCACGCCTTCCAGCAGTGGCACGAGCAGCGCATCTACGACAAGCCGCGCTTCCGGGAGCTGTCGGAGCTGTACGGCTACCTCTCCAAGCAGTTCACCATCTTCGGCCAGCACGTGCACGTGGGATGCCCGAGCGCGGACGCGGCGCTCCTGATGCTGCATCGCATGTCGCGCTACATCCCGCATTTCATCGCGCTGTCGGCCTCCAGCCCCTACGTGCAGGGGCAGGACACGCAGTTCGACTCGGCGCGGCTCAACTCGGTGTTCGCCTTCCCGCTGTCGGGCCGCGCGCCGTTCGCGCTCACCTGGAGCGAGTTCGAGGCCTACTTCGAGCGCATGACGCGCACCGGCGTGGTGCGCAGCATGAAGGACTTCTACTGGGACATCCGGCCCAAGCCCGAGTTCGGCACCATCGAGATCCGCGTGTTCGACACGCCGCTGACCATCGAGCGCGCCGCCGCGCTGGCCGGCTTCGTACAGTCGCTTGCCGCCTGGTTCCTGAAGGAAGAACCGTTCGTCCCGACCGAGGACGACTACCTGGTCTACACCTACAACCGCTTCCAGGCCTGCCGCTTCGGGCTGGACGCGGTGTATGTCGACCCGGCCACCGGCGACCACATGCCGCTGCGCGAGCACATCCTGATGACCCTGACGCAGCTCGAATGGCACAGCGAGGCGCTGCACGCCGGCCACGCGCTGGCCGGGCTGCGCGCCGGCGTCGAGGTCGGCCACAACGACGCGCGCTGGCTGCGCGAGCGCCAGGCGAAGGAGCGCTTGCTGCCCGAGGTGATCCGGCAGGCGGCGCTGCGCTTTCGCGGCGCCAAGGCATGAGCGGGGAGACGGCCATGAGCGCGACGGGGACCCTGGGTGAGTTCGGGCTGATCGAGCGCTACTTCACGCGGCGCGGGCGGCCTGCCGCGTCCGCTCGGCCGGAGGGCTCCTCGCGCGTCGCGCTCGGGGTGGGCGACGACTGCGCCCTGCTGGCGCCCGCGCCCGGCATGCAGCTCGCGATCTCGACCGACATGCTGGTCGAGGGGCGGCATTTTCTCTCCACGGTCGATCCGGCCCGGCTCGGCCACAAGGCGCTGGCGGTCAACCTGAGCGACCTGGCCGCCTGCGGTGCGCGGCCGGTCGCCTTCACGCTGGCGCTGGCGCTCCCGTCGGTCGAGGAGGGCTGGCTGGCCGGTTTCTCGCGCGGCCTCTTCGCGCTGGCCGACGCGCACAGCTGCGAACTGGTGGGCGGCGACACCACGCGCGGCCCGCTCAACATCTCGATCACGGTGTTCGGCGAACTGCCCGCCGGCAGCGCGCTGCTGCGCTCGGGCGCCCGGGCTGGCGACGACCTGTGGGCCAGCGGCACGCTGGGCGACGCGCGCCTCGCGCTCGAGGCGTTCCGCGGCACGCTGGTGCTGCCCTCCGCATTGTTCGAGATGGCGCGCGCGCGCATGGAGCAGCCGACGCCGCGCGTTGCGCTGGGACAGGCGCTGCGCGGCATCGCCAGCGCCGCGGTCGATGTCAGCGACGGCCTGCTGGGCGACCTGCGCCACATCCTGGAGGCCAGCCGCGTCGGCGCCCGCGTCGACGCCGATGCTGCTATCGAATTGATAGCTGCCAATGCCCATCCGGCGGGGGGCGAGGCTCGGCTCGACATGGAGACGCTGCGCCGCTGCGCGCTCTCGGGCGGCGACGACTACGAGCTGCTGTTCACCGCGCCGCCGGACCTGCGCCAAGCCGTCGAGCAGGCCGGCCGTGCCTCGGCCACGCCCGTCGCGCGCATCGGCCGCATCGAGGCCGAGCCCGGCGTGCGGGTGGTCGATCGGGCGGGCGCGCCGGTCGCGCAGCGCTTCACGTCGTTCGACCACTTCGGCTGAACGGGCGGCGACGAAATCCGCGACACTGGCCGCCCCATGCAAGCAGCCCCTGCCGAGCCCCTGGCGCCTTCCCCACCGCCACCGCCACCGCCACCGCCACCGCCACCGCCACCGCCACCGGGCCGCCCCACGGCGCGCTTCCTGTTCTCGCATCCGGCGCATCTCGTGGCGCTGGGCTTCGGCTCGGGCCTCTCGCCCGTCGCGCCGGGCACGGTCGGGACGCTCTGGGCCTGGGTCGCGTTCCTGGCCCTGCAGCGCTGGCTGTCGCCCGCCGCCATCGGCTGGATCATCCTGGCCGCGCTGCCCGTCGGCTGGTGGGCCTGCAGCGTGACGGCGCGCCACATGCGGGTGGCCGACCCGGGCGCCATCGTGTGGGACGAGGTGGTGGCGTTCTGGGCGGTGCTGTGGCTGGTGACACCGGCCGGTTTCGTGGCGCAGGCGGTCGCGTTCGCGCTGTTCCGCTATTTCGACGCCGCCAAGCCGGGACCGGTGGGCTGGGCCGACGCGCTCTTCAAGCAGCAGGGCGCCGCGCCCGGGGCGATGCGCTGGAGCGCGGCCGGCTTCGGCATCCTGTTCGACGACCTGGTGGCGGCGTTCTGCACGCTGCTGGTGGTCGCGCTGTGGCGCGCGGTGAAATGACCGATCTACTACCCCATCAAGAGCTTGAAACGCCCGCCCTGGTTGGGTTGCTGGCCGATCTACTTCAAAAACAGGGCCGCCTGCTGGCGACCGCCGAGAGCTGTACCGGCGGCCTGGTCGCCGCCGCCTGCACCGACCGGGCCGGCTCCAGCGCATGGTTCGAGCGCGGCTTCGTCACCTACTCGAACGCGGCCAAGTCCGAGCTGCTGGGGGTCGATGCGGCGCTCATCGCGGCGCACGGCGCGGTCAGCGAGCCGGTGGCCCGCGCGATGGCATCGGGTGCGCGCCAGGCGATCGGCGTCGACGCCGCGCTCGCCATCACCGGCATCGCAGGCCCTGGCGGCGGCACCGACGCCAAGCCGGTGGGCACGGTGTGGATCGCGCTCGACGTGCAGGGCACGGTGGAGGCGCGGCGCTACCTGATGATCGGTGACCGCGCCGAGATCCGGCACCGGTCCGCTCAGGCCGCCCTGGAGATGCTGCGGCGACGGCTGATCGCGCCAGCCTGATTTCTGGAAGACATCATTGCAGCGCGGATGATCGCCGATTCGGCGCGGAGTCCCGCGGATTCGTGGCTGAGCGGTCCCGACCAATC
>JAQGLP010000126.1 GCA_028292835.1 Variovorax sp. | reverse complement strand
GGTAGCGGTTGCCCGGCGGCTTCACGCCGGCGAGTTCTAGCAGCGTGGGTGCGATGTCCGTCACATGGGCCGGGGCCTGCGAGATCGCGCCCTTGCGCAGGCTCGTGGGCAGGCTGACGATGCTTGGCACGGCGATGCCCCCTTCATACATGAAGGCCTTGTACATGTTGAACGGCGTCGAGCCGACCTGTGCCCAGCCCGGACCGTATTCGGCGAAGGATCCGATTCGGCCCGTGTTCTCGTAGCTGTTGTCGCGGTGCTTGCGGGCCCAAGCGCGCGTCTCGCCTTCGTCGAGCACGGTGTTGCCGTCGGCGCCGTTGTCCGACATGAAGAAGATCACCGTGTTGTCGTACTCGCCGATGCGCTTGAGATGGTCCAGCACGTGGCCGATCTCGGCGTCCATGGATTCGACCATAGCGGCATAGACCGCCATGCGCTTGGACTCGACGCGCTTCTCCTGGGTGGTCAACTGGTCCCAGCGCGGCCACGCCGGGTTGCCCACGTAGGGCTTCATGTCTTTAGGGACGATGCCCAGCGCCTTCATGCGGTCGAGACGGCGCTCGCGGATTACCTCGTAGCCCACATCGTACTTGCCTTCGTACTTGCGGATGTAGGGGTCCCGTGCCTGCAGCGGCCAGTGCGGTGCGGTAAACGCGAGGTAGCCGAAGAAGGGCTGGCCATCGTTTTTGTTGCTATCGACATAGGAGATGAGCTTGGAGGCGAACTGCTCACTCGAATAAAAGTCCTTCGGGATCTGGACCTCCTTGCCGTTCTCGCGGTAGAGCGCCATTGGCGTCTTTTCGGCATCGAAGGTGATGATGCCGGTCTGGTCGAAATGGCTGGCACCGCCGTTCATCATGGCGTAAGACTGCTCGAAGCCCCGGTTTGAGGGCGCGTGCTCTTCCTTCACGCCCAGATGCCACTTGCCGGCCATGTAGGTGTGGTAGCCGGCGTCTTTCAGCAGCAATGGAAAAGGCAACGCGCGGTCGGTCAGGTAGCCCTCGTAGCCGGGCAGGCTGCGCTGCTGCGGCGTCAGCAGTTCGGCCATGCTGCCGAAGCCGACCTGGTGGCTGTCAGCGCCCGACATCAGCATCGCGCGCGTCGGCGAGCAGAACGGCGAGGCGTAGAAGTTGGTGAGCCGCAGGCCGCTCTTGGCGAGCGCGTCGAGGTTGGGCGTCGCGA
This sequence comes from Variovorax sp., assembly GCA_028292835.1. Taxonomy (GTDB): domain Bacteria; phylum Pseudomonadota; class Gammaproteobacteria; order Burkholderiales; family Burkholderiaceae_C; genus Variovorax. The sequence continues at coordinate 6,157 of JAQGLP010000126.1, read as the reverse complement.
TCTCGCCGCCGAAGGCACCGATGTCCGAGTAGCCCAGATCGTCGGCGACGATTAACAGGATGTTGGGCCGGCGCGCACCGGCCCCAGGGGACGCGTCGGCCGCCATTGCCGCGCACGGTCCGACAGCGATCACTGCCGCCAGCACGAACTTGGCTGCAGTGGCCAGTCCCGAGGTGTGGAGTCTCATGTTTTCTCTCTCTCTTTCTTGCGTGCTCGTTCTCTCTAAGTGCCTGCTCAGAGCTTGATGCAGACATTGCGGAGTTCCGTATAGAACTCCAGCGAATGCACGCCGCCTTCGCGGCCGATGCCCGAAGCCTTGGCGCCGCCGAACGCCGTGCGCAGGTCGCGCAGGAACCAGCTGTTGACCCAGCAGATGCCGACCTCGACCTGCCTCGCCACGCGGTGCGCACGGCCCAGGTTCTCGGTCCAGACCGTGGTGACAAGCCCATAGTCTGTGGCGTTGGCGAGCGCGATCGCTTCTTCCTCGGTGTCGAAGGGCGCGATGTGGCAACAGGGGCCGAAGATCTCCTCGCGGATCACTGCAGCCGATTCGCTCAGGCCGGTCCAGATCGTGGGCTCGACCCAGTGGCCCTCGGCCAGCGCGCCCTTCATCTGCGGCACGCCGCCGCCGGTGACCAGGGTCGCGCCGGCCTCCCTGGCCTTCCGGTAGTACGACAGCACCTTCTGCTGGTGCTCACGCGAGATCAGCGGCCCGAAATTGACGCCCGCCTCTTCCGACAGTCCGGGGTTCAGCGCCTCGGCCTTGGCCTTCAGGGCGGCCACGAACCTGTCGAAGATCGGCCGCTGCACATACACGCGCTCGGTGCCCAGGCACACCTGCCCGCAGTTCTCGAAGGCCGAGCGGGTGATGCCGGCCACGGCCTTGTCGAAGTCCGCGTCGGCAAACACGATGCCGGCGTTCTTGCCGCCCAGCTCGAAGGACACGGGCCGCACCCCCTTGGCGGCAGCAGCCATGATGGCCTCGCCGGTGCGCGTCTCGCCCGTGAAGGTGATGCCGTTCACACCCGGATGCTTCGTGAGGAATTCGCCCGCCGAGTCCGGCCCGAAGCCGTGCACCACGTTGTAGACGCCTGGCGGAATGCCCACCGCGTTCATCACCTCGCCGAGCAGCGTGGCCGTCGCGGGCGTCTCTTCCGACGGTTTGACCACCACCGTGTTGCCGCAGGCCAGCGCCGGCCCGACCTTCCAGGTCATCAGCAGGAGCGGCAGGTTCCACGGGCACACCACGCCGATCACGCCCAGCGGCGAGCGCACCGCGTAATTGATGGCCTGTCCGCCGTCGGGCGTCATCATCTCGAAGCTCTCGGTCGGCACGTTCTTCACGATGTCGGCAAAAACCTTGAAGTTGGCTGCGCCGCGCGGAATGTCGACATGCGAGGCCAGCGCATGCGGCTTGCCCGTGTCGGCCATCTCGGCCTGCAGGAAGTCGTCGAAGCGGCGGTTGATTTCGTCGGCCACCGCATGCAGCAGCTCGACGCGCCGCACCACGCTCATGCGGCCCCACTCGCCCGTGAGCGCCGCCCGGGCGGCGCTCACCGCCGCATCGACTTCTGCCGCGCCGGCCTCGTGCACCTGGCCGATGAGGCGGTTGTCCACCGGCGCACGGTTCTCGAAGGTCTTCGAGGTGGCAACGAACTCGCCGCCGATGAAGTTCATGAACTGTTTCATCGCCTTCACCTCAGGTCACCACGGAGAGGAAGTTCTCGTTGAGCTTGCGGTCGTGATAGAAGATCGCGCGCCCCAGCTCGTCGTCGGTCCAGGTCAGCGGCGGCTTGTCGGGGTAGAAGATGTAGCCGCCTGAAAACACCTCGTTGCGGTTGCCACTGGGGTCGAAGAAGTAGATGGTTTCGCCGCGCGTGATGCCGTGGCGCGTCGGCCCGATGTCCAGCGACACGCGCTTCTTCGTGATGATGTCGGCCGCCTTCAGCACCTCGCCCCAGTTGTCGAGCAGGAACGAGGCGTGGTGGAATTTGTTCTTCTCCGGATGGCGGATGAAGGCGATGTCATGCGGCTTGGTCGAGCAGGTCAGGAAGGCTGCGATGTGCATGCGCTCCGGACCGGCCACCACGCTCTCCGCGAGCTGGAAGCCCAGCACGTCGGTGAACAGTTTCATGCTGCCATCGAGGTCGTCGCCGTACAGCAGGCAATGGTCGAAGCGCGAGGGCGCCATGCCCTTCAGGTCGTCCGGGTAGACCTCGGGGTTCTCGTAGGGCATGCCGTTGCCGACCTTCTCTTTTTCGGCGAAGAGCTCGATCGCGTGGCCTGTGGGCACGGTGAAGCGGAAGCGCTTGCCCGTCTTCAGATGTTCGCCCGCGGCGATCCACTGCATGTCGGTGGCCAGGCCGCTGGCCTTGAGGTCGTCCGCGAGCTTCTCGAGCGTGGCCGGCGAATCGACGCGAAAGCCCATGAAGTCCATGCCGGCCTCGTCGGCCTCGCGCAGCACCACGCTGTGGTGGTCGTGCTCGTCCCAGGCCTTGAGGTAAATGCGGCCCTGCGCGTCGCGCGCGGTTTCGATCAGGCCGATCACGTCGCGGTAGTGCTTGAGGGCCGCTTCGATGTCGAGCACGCGCAGTTGCACGTGTCCGGGTCTCAGTACGCCAGTGAGTGCCATGAGAGTCTCCTTTGGGTGGTTGAAATTCAGGTGGGGGAGGAAGCGAGACGGCGCTCGATGCAGCGCGCCAGTTTCTCGACGGCCTGCAGTTGCAGGTCGCTTTGCGGATAGGCGCGGCAGGCCAGCACGTAGCCCTGGGCCTCCTCGTCGGCGCTGATGTGACAGCGGCTCATCTTTTCGCAGCGCGTGCGCCCCGACTCGATGCGCACCTTGCACACGCCGCAGCCGCCGCCACGGCAGCCGACCGGAATGCCTTTGCGGCCCAGTTGCTCCATGCCACCGAGCAGCGTCTGGCTCGCGCGGCAGGCGTACTGCTCCTGCGTGTTGCCGATGGCAACGGAGAAGATCGGCTCCATGTCACAGCGCCTTGAAGAGCGGGCTGCGCGGCGCGGCGGAAGCGGCATCGGCGGCTGTGAAGAACTTCTCGGTGTAGATGTCGCGCTCGAAGAGCCGGCCCTGCATCAGCGTCGCGATGCAGGCCTCGGTCATCGGCGGCGGTCCACACAGGTAGGCCTTGTGACCCCGGAAGTCGTTCGCGAAGTGGGCCTTCAGGGCTTCGTGGGCATAGCCGCGCGCGCCGCTCCAACCGGCGTCGGCCGGCAGGTCGGAAAGCACGGGCACGTAGCTGAAGTTCGGGTGCTTCTCGGCCAGCGCCTCGAACAGCTCGCGGTAGTACAGCTCCTCGGTGTTGCGCGCGCCCTGGATCAGTGTGATCGGCAGCGTGCAGCCTTCGCCCAGCAGGTCGAGCACCATCGACTTCGGGCTCGACAGCCCCGAGCCGCCGGCCACGAAGATCATCGGCAGCCGGGCCGACTTGCGCACGAAGAAGCGGCCATTGGGCGCGGTGAAGCGCAGGCACTGCCCTGGCTGCAGCTCGTCGTGCAGCCATCCTGTCGCACGGCCGTTGGGCACGCGGCGAATGTGCAGTTCGATGAGGCCCTCGCCCGGCGCGCTGGCGATCGAGAAGGCGCGCCCGCCCGCCACACCCGGCACATGCAGCATCACGTACTGCCCGGCCTGGAACGAGGCGGCGCGGTCGGTGCGCAGCCACAGGCCGCGGATGGTGGGCGTGAGCATGCGGGCCTCGACGAGTTCGGCGTCGAAATCCTCGAGCGGCAGGAACTGGGCGTCGGGGTCCTCGTCGATCTCGGCCTCGATCACGAGGTCGGCCTGCGCCATCGCGCAGCACGCGAGAATCTTGCCCTCGTCGCGCTCGAAATCCATCAGCGCGAAGCTGGAGGCGTCGCCGTGCTCGAACTCGCCCTCGAGCACCTGCACCTTGCAGGTGCCGCACACGCCATGGCCGCAGGCGTGTGGCAGCCACACGCCGGCGCGCAGGCAGGCGTCGAGCACCGTCTGGCCGTCGCGGGCCGCAATGCCCTGACCGAGAGGCTCGATCATGATCTGGAAGCTCATGGCTGTGCTCCTCGCTCGTTCAGCTGAACGAGCCCTTGATGCCGGTCAGGCCGGGCACGCGGAAGCGGATCGCCGACTTGTGGACCAGGCCGTTGTCGGCCAGCGATTTCGCGGTGTCGGGCGTGAAGGGCTTGCCGGAGTCGAACCATTCGGCGCGCGACCAGTCGATCTTTTCGAAGTCGGGGTGACTGCCATAGACACCGGGCAGCACGTCGCTCAGCAGCGTGCCGAAGGGCATGGCCGCGGGCAACGGCAGACACACGGGCGAGCAGAACAGCAGATGGTCTTCCCAGCCGATGTAGAGCAGGCGGTTGCCGTGAAAGCGGTCTTCGCTGTCGGCGACGGTGCCGGTGTAGCCGGAGTTGAGTGCAACAACAGACATGTCGGTCTCCTTTTTTGAGGGTGTGCTCCGCCCACGCCGTGCGTGCTGCACGGCGGGAGCAGTGGGTGGATGAAGCTCAGGCCGCCTTGGGCTGCGCGGACAGGTCCTGCCCTGTCCAGCGCTCCCAGTTCGCCTTGTCCGGCGAGGTGTTGAACTCGCCGTTGTCCGCGCCGTCGTTGATGTGGTAGTACTTCAGCACCGCCGCGAGCGGGTTGAAGCCCTCGACCGTGGGATCGGTGCCCTCCGGGAAGCAGTTGCCCTGGTAGATCTGGTGCACCGGCAACCAGGCCTGCACGTACTTCTCGGGCTCGCCGTCGAAGATGTCCTTGCAGCCGTCGGAGCAGAAGTGGTGCTTCATGCCGTGGTAGGTGCTCTCGCGGTAGCAGATCTTGGTGGGGTCGTCGGGCTCGGTGAAGAACATCGGCACCTGGCAGGTCTGGCACAGCATCGGCAGCGTGTTGTTGAACCAGCGCTTGCCCGCTTTCTCCTGCTCGGCCAGCCACTCGAAGCGCGGGCGGTACAGGGTGTCGAAGGTCTCGGGGTACTTCTCGGCGAGCCAGGCCATCTCGTCGGGCTTGGGCACCCACACGTTGAAATTGGCCGCGTGGCCGTAGTTGTTGAAGGTGGCCCAGGCCTCGTGCGAGAGGCGGCTCTTTTCCTTGGTGGCGACCTCGTGGTACTTGGGCAGGCGGATGCCGTAGCGCGCCAGGTCCTCGAACAGCGCGCCGCCGTTCTTCTCGAAGTACATCTCCCATGCTTCCGACCAGCTCATCACGCGCTTGGGCAGCATGTAGTCCATCATCATCGCCACCAGCGTGAGCAGGCGGTAGCCGCGCCAGAACCACTTGTCGACCCACTTCTGCACGATGGGCACGTTGTCGGGATCCTGCTCGAGGATGAACTTCACCACCTCCAGCCCCAGCGTCATGTGGCGCGACTCGTCGCTCTGCGCCGAGAAGCCGAAGGTCACGGTGGCCATGTCGCCGTTGTAGGCAGCGCCGCTCATGAAGGGCATGAACAGCAGGTTGGTCAACACGTATTCGAAGGAGAACGAGATCGCGGTGACGAACTCGAAGGGCCCCGCGCTCATCGCGTCCTCGAAGTAGCTCTTGGGTACCGACAGGTACCACACGCGGTCGTACATGTGCTGCGGGTCGTGCAGCCCGTGGAAGTACTTGTTGAAGTGGCTGATGGTGTGGAACTGCGTCTGCGCGTGGCGCAACTCGTCGATCGACTGCATCTGGCAGGCCACGCGCGCACCCACGCCGCGGAACGACCGCCCGGCCATCGCGTAGCCCCGGTGCGCCGCGTACTCCAGCGGCGACACGCCCGTGAGGAACAGCTTGAGCGTGTTCAGGTAGCGAGGATCGCTGATGTTGAACTGGCCGTTGTTCTGCTGGAACGCGTCGATGATGGCGTAGAGCTTCTTCTCCTTCTCGCCCTGGAACTTCCAGTAGGCGTCCATCGTGAGGCGGAACGGGTCTTCCCACTTGTCCCAGTCGTGGATCTTGATGCCCTCGAACTGATCGAAGGGAAACACCTCGTCCATCGACTCGTAGGTGGTGTCCCAGCCGAGGCCGCGCGTCATCATCGCGTAGCGTTCCTTCAAGCCGAGGCGAGCGGCGGGGCGCTTCTGGGTGTTGTCTGCTTGGGTCATGGCGTGTGTCCTGTGGTTGTGTGTGGGCGCGGCGCTCAGGCGCCCCAGTGAATGATGAATTCGTCGTCGG
>JAQGLP010000559.1 GCA_028292835.1 Variovorax sp. | reverse complement strand
GAGATGACCGGTCCGGGATCCCGCCGGGCCCGAGCGGCCTGCGCGCTGGCCGACGGTCTCGCGGAGTCTCCGCAGGAGACGCGGCTCCGGCTGCTGCTGGGGCGCAGTGGCCTGCCCATGCCGATCGCGCAGTGCCGCGTCCTCCACGAGGGGCGCTTCGTCGCCCGCGTCGACTTCGGCTGGCGCGATCGACGGCTGGCCCTCGAGTACGACGGCCTCTGGCACGGCGAGCCCGGTCAGTTCGCTCGCGACCGGGAGCGGCTGAACCGGCTCCGGGAGGCGGGATGGCGGGTGGCGTTCGTCACGGCCGCCGATCTCCGTCGTCCGGAGCTGTTGCTGTGCCGGCTGGCTGCCGCCCTGGCCGCCTGACGCCGTTGTGCAGTTCGCGGGCCCTCAGCCGAACTCGAGGCACCGGAAGCTGCACAACGGCGGAGAGGTCAGAGCCAGCCGCTGCTCTTGAAGCCCCGGTGCAGCAACACGCAGGCGACCAGCATCACGACGAGGCAGGTCGGATAGCCCCAGTGGCTGTGCAGTTCGGGCATGTGGTCGAAGTTCATCCCGTAGATGCCGGCGATCGCCGTGGGGACGGCGATGATGCCGGCCCAGGCCGAGATCTTCCGCATGTCCTCGTTGTCGGCGACCGAGGTCCGGGCCAGCGCGGCCTGCAGGATCGACGACAGCAGCTCGTCCAGCCCGGCCACCTGGTCCCGGGTCCGCAGCGCGTGGTCCTGCACGTCGCGGAAGTAGGAGCGCATCGCGTCGGGGATGAGGTCCAGCGGCCGCTCCGCCAGCATCGACAACGGCAGGTCCAGCGGTGAGACCGACCGCCGCAGCTGCATCAGCTCCCGTTTGAGCTGGTAGATGCGCGCGCTGTCGTCGGTGCGCTGGGGACTGAACACCGACGACTCGAGCTCCTCGACGTCGTCCTCCACCGCCTGAGCGACCTCGACGAAGTGGTCGACGACGTGGTCGGCCACCGCGTACAGGACCGCGGCCGGTCCGTGGCAGAGCAGGTCGGGCTGCTCCTCCAGCTCGTTCCGCAGGCGGCCCAGCTCACCGTGGGTCCCGTGCCGGACGGTGATGATGTGGTTCGCGCCCACGAACACCATGATCTCGCCGGTGATCACCACCTGGCTGGTGCTCGTGAGTTGCTCGTGCTCGACGTACCGGGCGGTCTTGAGCACCATGAACAGGGCGTCGTCGTAGCGCTCGAGCTTGGGCCGCTGGTGGGCGTAGACGGCGTCCTCCACCGCCAGCGGGTGCAGGCCGTAGTGCTGCCCGATCGCGCTGAGCGCCTCTTCGGAGGGCTCGTAGAGACCCAGCCACACGAAGCCCCCGTGCTCACGGGCCACCTGCAGCGCCTCGGTCGGGTCGACGTCCTGGCGCTTGCCCGCGACGTAGACGGCGCAGGCCACCACCGGGTCCTCGGCCTCCTCCGACAGCGGTCGGTTGCGCGCCGCTCCCGCCGGACGGGGGCGCAGCGTCGGCGGCAGGGCCGCTCGGGGAACGGCCGTCTTGGTCGCGTGCTCGGTGTCGCTCACCGGATCTCCTGGTGCCTCGGCGTCGGTCCTGCGCAGTCCGGCTGCGTAGTACGCGAAGGGTAGGCATGCCGGATCTGCTCCCCACGTGGCACGCTCCCCGAACAGGTGCTGCACAGCTGGCCGGTGCCGTGCGCCGGCCACCCGGAAGGGGACGGCATGGCGGGCAACACAGCTCGGGTCAAGAGCGTCGAGGAGTCGATCCGGGACACCGAGGAACCGGACCACCAGCTCAAGAAGAACCTCTCCGCCCTCGACCTGACGGTGTTCGGGGTCGGGGTGATCATCGGGACCGGCATCTTCGTGCTGACCGGAGAGGTCGCCAAGACCGACTCGGGTCCCGCGGTGGCGATCTCGTTCGTCATCGCCGGGATCGTCTGCGGCCTGGCGGCGCTCTGCTACGCCGAGTTCGCCTCGACGGTGCCGGTGGCGGGGTCCGCCTACACCTTCTCCTACGCGACCATGGGTGAGGCGATCGCCTGGATCATCGGCTGGGACCTCGTCCTGGAGCTGGCCCTGGGCGCGGCCACCGTGTCGGTCGGCTGGTCGGGCTACCTCAACCAACTGCTCGGCGACATGGGGATCCCGCTGCCGACGTCGATCGCCGGTGAGACGGCCACGGTGAACATCCCGGCGATCGTCATCGCGCTGGTGATGACCGGCGTGCTCATCCTCGGCATCAAGCTGTCCTCGCGGGTGACCTCGGTCATCGTGGCCATCAAGCTGGTCATCGTCCTGCTGGTGATCGCGGTCGGGGTCTTCTACGTCAAGGCCGCCAACTACAGGCCGTTCGTGCCGCCGGCACGGCCGGGGCAGGCCGGCAGCGGGCTGAAGGCGCCGCTGATCCAGACGCTGCTCGGGTTCACGCCGAGCACCTTCGGCGTCGGCGGGATCATCGCCGGCGCGGCGATCGTCTTCTTCGCCTTCATCGGCTTCGACATCGTGGCCACCGCGGCGGAGGAGACCAAGGAGCCGCAGCGCGACCTGCCGCGCGGGATCTTCGGCTCGCTGATCGTCTGCACCGTGCTGTACGTCGCCGTCTCACTGGTCGTCGTGGGCATGCAGCGCTACGGCGACCTGTCGGTGACCGCGCCGCTCGCCGGCGCGTTCAAGAGCGTCGGACTGACCTTCATGTCCAGCGTGATCTCGGTGGGCGCGCTGGCCGGGCTGACCAGCGTGGTGATGATCCTCATGCTCGGGCAGTCCCGGGTGCTGTTCGCGATGAGCCGGGACCACCTGCTGCCGCCGAAGCTGGCCGCGGTGCACCGGACGTACGGCACGCCCTACCGGATCACGATCATCACCGGGGTC
>JAQGLP010000224.1 GCA_028292835.1 Variovorax sp. | reverse complement strand
GGCTGATGGACCGCAGCCAGTACACCAGCGTGATCGTTGGCCTGGCGGTGGTGCAGGGCGTGCTGATCGTGAGCGCCTTCAACGTGCGCCGCGCGCGGCGCGAGGCGCTGGTGCCGGCGTAAGCCGTTCGTTCCTGGCCTCTGCTTTTGCATGCGGGGGATGCAGCTCCGGTCGGGCGCGCAGTGCCTTCGCGCCGCTTGCGAGACCTTTGGCCTGGCCTGGCGGTATTTGTCAAAGCCGAAGGCAGAGGTTGATGCCGTGGCCCGCGTTCAGGGCGCCGAGCAGCGCGACGAGCTCGGCCGGCGGAGGTCGCTGGGCGAGCGTGCGCAGCAGGGGATCGAACTGCCCCGCATCAGCCTCCAAGGGGCCTGGGTGCAGGAGGGTACGACATGACAAGCCCCCCGCTCGGCCATCATTTCCGCCAAGTCACGCAGGCTCAGCTTGAAACGCAGATACCACCGGACACACAGGACGATGACTTCACGCTCGAAGTGCCGGCCCTTGAACAGTTCGTCCATGCTTTGCAGCCTCTGCGCCATCGATCCGCCTTCAGTTCAAAGGCCACAGCCTGCCCGGGACGCGATTTGCACCAGAGCCAACGGTGTGACGGCCCAAGCAACGAAGCGGGGACGCACACTCTATTGCACCTCGTCGCGGTGTTCTGCGCGCGCCATAAGGTCGTGCGCGAGGCGTCGCATGCGCTCTCCGAGCACAGCCTGGCGCGTGGCATTCAATCGGGCTGCGCTAGTGACGAGGATGATGGCCGCGAGCGGACGTCCATCTTCTTGTAGCAGCGGTACGGCAAGTCCCCAGTACCCTTGGACGATGATGCCGGGAAGCACGCAGTAGCCACGCTCCCGCGTCTCCTTTACCAGTCCGCGAACGACAGGAACGGTGACGGTCGGATAGTCCTTCTCGATGACCTCGCCAGCTTGTGCGAGTGCCAGTTCGATCTCGTCGTCGGGCAGCGCTGCCAGCATCGACACGCCGCCTGCCCCGACCGCCAGCGGGTGGTGGTCCCCGACCTTGAGCGCCGATGCCGGGTAGGGAATGTCGCCGCTCTCGCGCGACAGGCAGATCGCCTCGAAGCCTTGCCGCACCGAGAAGAAAACCCAGTCACCGGTTTCCAGCGCGAGTGATCGCAACACGGGCGCGGCCAGCCGTTGCAGCGCATAGGCCGGCTCCGCCGCAAGGCCGACGGCGAACGACTCCGGGCCGAGCCGGTAGCACCGACTGCCTGCGTCCTGGGTGACGAAACGCTCCTCGACGAGGGTTCGCGTCAGGCGCACCGCCGTCGCCTTGTTCAACCCGGTCTTTCGGCCGATATCGCTGATGCGCAGACCCGTGGGCTGGTAGCGGGCCAACAGCTTGAGGATTGCCAAACCGCGGCGCAGCGTCTGTGCTCCCGGCGTCTCCTCTCGCAGGGGTTCTTCGATAGCCATCTTTCGGGTTTACCCTCAATTCTTGGTCTAAATAGTGAACCAAATTCGATCTTTTATCCCATGTTACCCAATTGTTCATGGGATGGTTCGATGCGAGGATCGTCCCTCGTTTCACATATTGGACCTGTCACAGTGAAGACCCCAGAGCATTCCGGAAGAGTCGCATTCGTCACGGGAGCCGCGAGCGGCATCGGACAGCAGACCGCGCGCCAACTCGCCATCGACGAGGGCGCCAGCGTCTACGTGGCGGACCGCGATGCCGAGGGTGCGGCAAGAGTCGTGGGCGAGATCAGCGACGCAGGCGGCCGAGCCCACGCGGTCGTGGTTGACCTTGCCGACACGGCCGCGCTTTCGCGGGACATCGCTTCGCTCACCGATACCTTCGGGCCGCCCGACATCCTCGTGAACAACGCCGGGATGGTGGTTACCCTCCCGGCTTCTGGCTACCCGCTGGACATCTGGAACACCACTATGGCGCTGAACGTCACCGCACCGATGCTATTGATCCAGCATGCCTTGCAGCACATGCAGGCAAAAGGCTGGGGTCGCATCGTGAACATCGCGTCCATCAGCGGGGTGCGCGCCGGGACGGGACGCCTCGCGTACGGCTCGTCCAAGGCCGCTCTGATCGCCCTCACCAGGCAGTTCGCCATCGAAGCGGCCGAAACCGGCGTGACCGTGAATGCCGTCGCACCCGGCCCGGTCGACACCCCCATGGTGCGGCGCCTGCAAGGCGATAGCGACAGGGCTTTGTACGCCGACATGATCCCGATGCGGCGCTACGCGGCACCCAAGGAGATTGCCGATTCGGTGCTGTTCCTGGCCTCCGAGCGGGCCGCCTACGTCACCGGCCACACACTGGCCGTGGATGGTGGATTCCTGGCTGCCGGCGTGTTCGTGCGAAACCTCTTCGTCCGGCCGTCCGCCGCCAAGGCCTAAAGCCCCAATTTCGACACCAAAAAAGGAGACAAAACATGTCCATCACCCGTCGCAATCTCGTGAAATCAGCCGCGGCCAGCACGCTGGGCATCGCGCTGCCGATGAAGTTCGCGCTCGGCCAGGGGGCCGAATTCAACTACAAGCTCGCGAACAACCTGCCGCCCTCGCACGCCCTCAATGTGCGCTCCCGAGAGATGGCGGACAAGGTGAGGGCCGAGACCAACGGACGCGTCGACATCCAGGTGTTCCCGTCGAGCCAACTTGGCTCCGACACGGACGCGCTGAGTCAGTTGCGCGCCGGCGGCATCGAGTTCTTTACCCTGTCGGGCCTCATTCTGGCGACCCTTGTGCCGAAGGCATCGATCAGCGGCATCGGCTTCGCATTCTCCGACTACCCGACCGTGTGGAAGGCGATGGATGGCGACCTCGGGGCCTTCATCCGCGGCGAGATCGCCAAGTCCAACCTGGTCGCCATGGACAAGATCTTCGACAACGGCTTCCGCCAGATGACCTCTTCCACCAAGCTGATCAACACGGCTGTGGACTTGAAGGGCTTCAAGATGCGCGTGCCGGTTTCGCCATTGTGGACCTCGATGTTCAAGGCTTTCGATGCGGCGCCGACAGGCATCAATGCGTCCGAGCTGTACACCTCGCTGCAGACCAAGGTGGTCGACGGCCAGGAGAACGCGCTCACCGGCATCATGGCGTTGAAGCTCTACGAGGTGCAGAAATACTGCGCCATGACCAACCACATGTGGGACGGATTCTGGTGCCTGGCCAATCGAAAGGCCTGGGAGCGCCTGCCGGCCAACCTGCGCGACATCGTCGCCAAGCACATGAACGCGGCCGCCGTCGCCGAGCGGGCCGACCTCGCGGCGCAAGCCGAGTCGATGCAGGCCGACCTGACTTCCAAGGGCATGGTGTTCAACACACCGAAGCCAGAGGGCTTCCGCGAGAAGCTGCGCACCGCGGGCTTCTATGCCGAATGGAAGGGCAAGCTGGGCGACGAGGCTTGGTCCATCCTCGAGCGCAGCGCGGGCAAGCTGGGTTGACGACACGTGCCACCGAGGCGGTACGCATGAAAGAGCCCATGTCTTCCACGACGATTCAATATCCGCAGGGCGATCGCGTCTACACCACGAGCGCGCGCGACCTCACCTGGGTCGACGCATCGCGGCCCGGGCTGCGCAAAGCCGCGGTGCACGAGAACCGTGAAACCGGTCGCTTCCTCGGCCTGTTGAGCTTCGACACGCTGGCATCGTCCGGCCTTCACCACCACGTCGACATCGCCTTCAGCTACATGCTGAGCGGCGGCCTGACCGACTACGCCGGCACCACGGTTGCCGGCCAAATGGGCATCAACATGCCCGGTGCGACGCACGACGCCATCGCCTACGTGCCAACGCTCATGGCGTCCAGGCTGGACGGCCCGGTGCTCTACGCGCCGGGCGTGGGCGCGGAAAACGTGCCCCCGCTTCACGCTGGCGGCCGCTCCGAGACCTTCGTCAATCCCCGACCGGAGGAATCGCCCGACGTCAGCCTCACTCTCGCCGATCTGCCGGCGTGGCCGACCGCGGTGGCCGGGCTCACTCGACGGATGATCTGCGACTACCGCGGCACCCGGAACGATTTTCGCAACGTCGCGCTGAAGATGATCCCCGGAACGCGCGTGCCACCGTTTCGCACTCGCCAGATCATCGAGATCTTTGTGCTTGGAGGCGGCATGAAGGTGAACGGCAAGCTGGTCCTTGGCGGAAGCTTCTGCGTGATCGAACCCGACACCGAGGTCAGCATGGGAAGCGGCTTCGGCGTTGAATTCATCGCCTGGAGCGAAGGGCGCGTCGAATGGCTCGATGCGGCGCGGCCCGATCTTTTCGGCTTCTGAGCGTGGCTACAAGACTTTCGTAGAACCCGAGCAAGCCTTCAACCCGTTCATTGCCAGGAGACCGATTCCATGTCCAAGCGTGCCGTTATCGTGGGCTGGGCCCACACCCCGTTCGGAAAACTCGACGACCCGGATGTCGAGACCTTGATCGCCCGCGTCTCGACCGCGGCGCTGGACCACGCCCACGTCGCCGCATCCGACGTCGATGCCATCACGGTCGGTGTCTACAACAACGGACTGACGCCCCAGGGCTTCGAGGGCGGCCTGGTGGCGCTCGGCAACCCGGGCCTGCGGTTCACCCCGGCAATGCACGTGGAGAATGCCTGCGCCACCGGAAGCGCCGCCATCTACAGCGCCGCGGACTTCATCGAAAGCGGTCGCGGCCGCATCGCACTGGCAATCGGCGCGGAGAAGATGACCGCAGTCCCGTCGCGCGACATCCCGGGCATCCTGCTGAGCGGCTGCTACCGCAAGGAGGAAGAGAATCCCGACGGATTCGCAGGCATCTTCGGGCGGATCACCCAGGCTTATTTCGATCGCTACGGCGATCACAGCGAAGAGCTGGCCATGATCGCCGCCAAGAACCACGCGAATGCCCTGACCAATCCCTACGCCCACGTGCGCAAGGACATCGGCTTCGAGTTCTGCAACACCGTCAGCGAGAAGAACCCGTTCGTGGCCGGGCCGCTGCGCCGCACCGATTGCTCGATGGTGTCGGATGGCGCCGCTGCGCTGGTGCTGGCCGACGAGGACACCGCGGCCGCGTTGGCTCGCGCTATCCGCTTCAGGGCGCGCGTCCAGGTCAACGACTACATGCCGTTGTCCAAGCGCGATCCGATCGCGTTCGAGGGTGCGCACCAAGCCTGGCGCAAGGCGCTCCGGACCGGTGGCATCCCGCTCGATAAGCTCAGCCTGGTCGAGACGCACGACTGCTTCACGACGGCTGAGATGATCGAATACGAAGCCATGGGCCTGGCGCCCGCCGGAGAAGGCTGGCGGGCCATCCGCGAAGGGGTCACCTTGAAGGGCGGCCGGCTGCCGGTCAATGTCTCTGGCGGGCTGAAGGCGCGCGGGCATCCGCTCGGCGCCACCGGCGTCTCCATGCACGTGATGGCCGCAATGCAGCTGGCGGACCAGGCCGGCGAGATGCAGATTCCCGGCGCCAGCCTTGCCGGTGTCTTCAACATGGGCGGCGCGGCGGTGGCCAACTACGTTTCGATCCTGGAGCGCACGCGATGACCGCTAGGTCGAACCCTCCGTCTTCGACGCGGGTCATGAACCTGGCCTATTGGGTGACGCAGAACGCGAGGCGCCTGCCGGAACATCCCGCGCTCATCTGGGGCGATGAGACCTGGACCTGGACGCAATTCGACACGCGCGTCTCCGCCCTGGCGGCGGCGCTCGCCGACCGGGGCGTGGGGCCGGGCAGCAAGGTCCTGGTTCACTCGAAGAACAGCAACGAGATGTTCGAGTCGATGTTCGCGACGTTCCGGCTGGGTGCTGTCTGGGTACCGACCAACTTCCGCATCACGCCGGACGAAGTCCTCTACATGGCCGATGTGGCGCAAAGTCGGATCTTCCTGTGCCAAGGCGACTTCCCGGAGTATGCCGCTGCCGTCCGCGCTGCGCGACCCGACACGGATGTGGTCTGGCTCAAAGGCGCGGCGCCGCCTTTGGATGAGCACCCCCTCGCCAGCGATCTGATCGCCGAGCGGCTCGGCAGGACCATCCCCAATGCCAGAGTGGAGCGGGACACGCCCTGCTGGTTCCTGTTCACGTCCGGCACCACGGGCAAGCCCAAGGCGGCGGTGCTGGCGCACGGTCAGCTCGCGTTCGTAGTCAACAACCATCTGGCCGATCTGCTGCCGGGCACGACCTGCGAAGACGGCGCATTGGTCGTCGCACCGCTCTCCCATGGCGCCGGCGTGCATCAGCTGAACATGGTCGCGCGCGGAGCCAAGACCGTGTTGCTGCCCTCGGACAGGTTCGACATCGACCAGGCCTTCGCGCTGGTGGAAGCGCACCGCTTGACCAACATGTTCACCGTGCCGACCATCCTCAAGATGATGGTCGAGCATCCGAGCGTGGACACGCGCGATCATTCGAGCCTGCGTCACGTCATTTACGCGGGGGCGCCGATGTACGAGGCCGACCAGAGGCGCGCCCTGGAGAAGCTCGGCCCGGTGCTCGTCCAGTACTACGGCCTCGGCGAGGTCACCGGTAACATCACCGTCCTGCCGGCGCACGAGCACGGAGGGCCGGCCGTCACCGCGCGCGCCGGCACCTGCGGCTACGAGCGCACCGGCATGCAGGTATCGGTGCAGGACGAGAACGGCAACGAGCTTGCCTGCGGCGAGACCGGCGAGATCTGCGTCATAGGTCCGGCCGTGTTCGTGGGCTATCACAGCAACCCCGAGGCCAACGCCAAGGCGTTCCGCGACGGCTGGTTCCGGACCGGCGACATCGGCCACATGGACGGCGACGGCTTCGTTTACCTGACGGGACGCGCATCGGACATGTACATCTCCGGTGGCTCGAACGTCTATCCCCGCGAACTGGAGGAGAAGATCCTCATGCACCCCGACGTCACCGAGGTCTCGGTGCTGGGGTTGCCCGATCCGCAATGGGGCGAAGTCGGCGTGGCGGTTTGCGTGTGCCGGCCCGGTGCGTCGCTGCGCGAGGAGGAACTGCTCGAGTGGATGTCCACCCGCATTGCCCGATACAAGCTGCCCAGGCAGGTCTACTTCTGGAACGAGCTTCCCAAGTCCGGCTACGGCAAGGTGCCCAAGCGACTGGTCAAGGACGAACTCGCGCGCCGAGGCGTCGCGACCGAGCTGGTGAAGGAGAAGGCCGATGCGCCGCATTGAGCACCCCGGCCCCGTTTCGGCAGTGAGGCGCCGCACGGTCGACTGCAGCATCCAGCACGTGCAGGAAACGCTCGGGCCAGGAAAGTCCTTGCTGGACGCGCTCGCCGACGTCCTGGCCGCGAGCCATGCGACAAGCGCAGTCCTCACCCTGCAGGGCGGAAGCTTCCATCCCTTCGTCTTCGTCATGCCGGCGCTCTCGCCCACCGCGGCCCATGCGGTGTACTTCAGCGACCGGCGCGAGCCCGAAGGCAAGGTCCGGCTGGAGCGCGCGACCGTGACAGTCGGCCGGCGTGACGGAAAACCATGGTTGCACTGCCATGGAACTTGGCACGACGAAGCCGGCATCCGGCTCGGAGGTCACGTTCTTCCCAACGAATCGTTGATCGCGGAGCCGATCGAGGCATCGATCTGGCTGCTCAACGGAGCCTCGTTCGAGGTGGCCGCGAGCCCTGAGACGGCCTTCACCTTGTTCGAGCCGGTCGCCGCGAGCGACCGCAATCGGCCGGTCAACGGACCCTTTGCGATCGCCGTGCGCCCCAACGAAGATCTCTGCACCGTGCTGGTCGACGAATGCCGGACCCGCGGCATCGCCAGCGCGCGCGTGCGCGGTGGTGTGGGGAGTTTGGTCGGCGCGATGTTCGACGATGGTCGCGTGGTAGAGCCCTTCGTGACCGAGGTATTCGTTCATGAAGGCGTGGTCGGTCCAGGCCCGGGCGGCGATCTCGACGCCCGCATCGACGTATCCGTCATCGACTATCTGGGGGGTCTCAACGAAGGTCGCCTCCAACTGGGTGGCAATCCCGTCCTCGTGACCTTCGAACTCGTGGTGGAGCCCACCGGGTTCGTCAAACCAGAAACGCCAAATGCCTGAATCTTTTGGAACAACCATCGTCACCGGCGGCGCCTCCGGCATCGGTCTCGCTACCGCTTGCTGGCTTCTGGCCCGCGGCCGCTCGGTCCTTGTCCTCGATCAATCGAAAGCCAACCTCGAGGCGGCCAAGGCCGCCCTGAACGAGTATTCCGCACGCGTCGACTTCGCCGAGCTCGACGTTACGGACGAGAGCCGCATGCTGGAGGTGATCGCGTCGCATGTGACCGCCGATTCGCCGCTGGTCGGCCTGGTGAACAGTGCTGGCTACGGCAAGGACATCCCCTTCCTCGAGACCTCGTCGAAGGTCTTTCGGGACATGCTCGAAGTCAACTTGGTCGGGACCTTCTCGATCAGTCGCGAGGTCGCCAGGCGGATGGTGACGTCGGGCGGCGGCAGTATCGTGCACATCGCGTCCGTATCGGGCCTGATCGGCAACAAGGGACGCTCCGCGTACGGAGCGACCAAGGCGGCGTTGGTCAACCTGACCCAGGTGATGTCCAACGAACTTGCGCGCCACGGCATCCGGGTGAACTGCGTGTGCCCCGGACCGATCGAGACGCCCCTGGCAGCCGCGGCGCACGGTGGGGCCGGCAAGAAGTTGTGGGAGCAGGCAGTACCTATGAAGCGTTACGGCAGTCCCAAAGAAGTCGCGAGCGCCGTCGGCTTCCTGCTCGACGCGGAGGCCTCGTCCTATGTCACCGGGCAGGTGCTTAGCGTGGATGGCGGCTTCATCGGCTCGGGGCTCTTGCCCGACTAGAACGTTCGCCCAAGAGGTCGCGGTTCCGGGGCGGCACGCGCCCCTCGACTCGACCGCGAGCGAAGCACCCGTCTTCGACTCGTCCCCTCACCATCAACGAGCGCCCCGGAGACAGACATGAACTGCATTCGTCGAATATTGAGCCAGCCGGTCGAAAGGCAGCCATGAGCGGCTCCATTCGCGAAACGAACGCGCACGGCAACGCGCCGGTGATATCCACTGCACGCGGACGCCGTTGGGTGGTCGCGCTGGACAGCGGCCTGAGCCGTTTCGTCGAGGTGCCGGCCGCCTTGCTGGTGGCAGCCGACATCGTCGTGCTCTTCGTCGGGATCGTTGCCCGCTTCGCCTTTCACCAGCCACTGCTCTGGTCAGATGAACTCGCGTCGATCCTTTTCATCTGGCTGGCGATGTTCGGATCCGTTATCGCCCTGCGTCGCGGCGAGCACATGCGCATGACTGCCCTGGTCAGCAAGGCTTCGCCAAAGCGAAGCGTGTTCTGGGAGCTGCTCGCGACCGCCGCCTGCCTGGCATTCCTGGCCATGGTGGCGTGGCCGTCGATCGAATACGCCATGGAGGAGGGAGACATCACGACGCCTGCGCTGTCGATCAGAAACGCGTGGCGGGCGGCCGCCATTCCCGTCGGTATCTTTCTAATGGGCACGTTTTCGATCCTTCGACTTCTCCGCAGCGCGAGTCTCGCGACGTCCGCACTCGCCGTCGTTCTTGTTGCGGCCATCGCGGGCGTGTTCTGGCTCGCCCAGCCGATATTCGCGGACCTCGGTCGGATCAACCTGATCATCTTCTTCGTGGGCGTGACCTCGGCCTGCGTGTTTGCAGGCATTCCAATCGCCTTTTCGTTTGGCCTGGCAACCTTCGGCTATCTTGCCCTGACCACGCAGACCCCGCTGCTGATCGTGGTGGGGCGCATGGACGAAGGCATGTCGCACCTGATATTGCTCGCCGTTCCGTTGTTCGTCTTCCTCGGGTTCCTCATCGAGATGACGGGCATGGCGCGCGCCATGGTCGCCTTCCTCGCGGGCTTGCTCGGTCATGTGCGCGGTGGCCTGTCCTACGTGCTGCTGGGTGCGATGTATCTGGTCTCGGGTATCTCGGGATCCAAGGCCGCGGACATGGCGGCGATCGCGCCGGCGCTGTTTCCGGAAATGCGCGACCGCGGTGCGAAGCCCGGCGAACTGGTGGCCCTGCTGTCGGCTGCCGGAGCTCAAACCGAGACGGTCCCGCCGAGCCTGGTCCTGATCACGATCGGCTCCGTCACTGGCGTCTCAATCGCCGCTTTGTTCGCCGGCGGCCTGCTGCCCGCGCTGCTGCTCGGCGGCTTCCTTTGCCTGGTGGTCTGGTTCCGCTATCGCCACGAGGATCTTAGCCACGTGCGGAAGGCGCCATGGGGAGAGATCGGCAAGCTGTTCGCGGTTGCCCTTCCCGCTCTGGCGCTGCCCTTCGTTATTCGCGCAGCGGTCGTCGAGGGGGTCGCCACAGCCACGGAGGTTTCGACCATCGGGATCGCCTATTCGATCATCGTCGGTCTCCTGATCTACCGGCAATTCGACTTCAAGCGGGTGATTCCCATGTTGATCGACACCGCCGCGCTGTCCGGCGCGATCCTGCTGATTATCGGAACCGCGACGGCGATGGCCTGGGGTTTGACGCAGTCCGGCTTCTCTCGGCTGCTGGCCGAAACCATGGGGACGATGCCGGGCGGCGCACCGATGTTCCTCACAATGTCGGTCGTGGCCTTCATCTTCCTGGGGTCGGTCCTCGAAGGCATTCCTGCAATCGTGCTGTTCGGGCCGCTGCTCTTCCCGATTGCCAGGGCTCTCGGCATCCACGAGGTGCACTACGCCATGGTGGTCGTGCTCTCCATGGGCCTGGGTCTCTTCGCGCCGCCGCTCGGGGTCGGTTACTACACGGCGTGTGCGATCGGTCGCGTGAATCCGGACGACGGCATCAAGCCCATCGTCGGCTACATGGTGGCACTTTTAGTCGGCGTTGTGGTCGTCGCCGCAGTGCCGTGGATTTCGACCGGCTTCCTCTGAGAACATATCAAGATGCCCATCTATACACTTGGCGGTCACCTTCCACTCTTCATGCGATGAAGTTGCAGACAACGTGCTGCATGCAGGTGCACTGACCAACAAGCGAAACGTCCGGGCCAGGTGGCCGGGCGCCCATGGCACCATTGAGAGGATCTGCGATCGCGCCCCAAGATTCATTCACGCCATCGATTCGATTCACGACGCATCCATGAAGAAGCTGCAGGACGATCTCGCTTCATATGGCCTCGGCGACGCGCTGGTCGCGCTGCTGGTGCGTTTCCAGCAGGGTCAACTGTCGGCTGAAATGACGCTGATGTACTGGCTCATGCTCGGCCACAAGGTCGAGGAGGTCGAGGTCTGCCTGGGTGCTCTCGAAAAGGCGGCGATGGTCGGGCTCTCCACGGCAGAGCCCTCGTTTTTGTCGCTCCACACCATGCTTGCCGTGAACCGGGAGGGCTGTCAGCGCATTGCCGACATGCTCGCGAGCGGCGTCGACTCCGACCGTTCAGCAACCAGCGTGGAAGAGGGCATTGCGTTCTGCCGGCGGCTGTTCGACTGGTCGGTGCAGCAGTCCCCCGAAGCCAGCGTCGCACTGTATTCGCTGGGCAACCCCGTTCTTCTGACGGCGGCGACGCAAGAAATCGTCGCCTGGCTGCGCGGTCAGGATTTGTTGGGTCAGGAACGCGATGCGCTCGACATTGGCTGCGGTATCGGCCGCTTCGAGGAGGCGCTTTCGCCGGTCATGCGTACGATCACCGGCATCGATGTTTCCCCCGCGATGGTGAAGGAAGCGCAAAGACGCTGCGAGAAGCTGACCAACGTTAGGGTGCTTGAATGCGAAGGGCGCGACCTTGCACGGTTCGCCGACGCGAGCTTCGACTTGGTACTGGCGGTGGATTCGTTCCCTTATCTCTTCCGGTCTGGATGGCCGCTGCTCGCACGCCATTTCCAGGAGTCTGCCCGCGTGCTGCGCCCGGGGGGCAGGCTGGCCGTGCTCGATCTCAGCTACGGACGTACTGTCGAGCTCGATCGCGCCGACTTTGCCCGACTGGCGCAAGAAGCCGCACTTCAGGTGATCGAGCCCGGGGCCCAGCCGTTCGAGCACTGGGACGGCTGGGCCTTCCTGGCCTGCAAGACCCGCTCTACTGCGACCGAGGCCATCGAGATGTCCAACTGCTGGTAGGCCGTCGATGACGGAAGTCTTGAACTCGGCGCTGTGCCGACGAGTCAGGAGCGCTTCGGCCGTGAGTAGTCACACGTGGATGTTGTCTACCCTGTATGCGTGTGGAATACGGTTGAGGATGGACCTGACCGATGCAAGGACGGTGATGGGGCAAATGACCGCAGCCTTCGAGCACTTCAACGAGGTGCACCCGCACTCGGCATTGAAGATGAAATCACCCAGGGAGTTCAGGCAGCATCGCGCTGCCCAACAGCATCTTGCTCAGATCGAGCAGACGCTACATTGCGAACAGCCCGTGTCCTGAAATACGGGGGCA
>JAQGLP010000204.1 GCA_028292835.1 Variovorax sp. | reverse complement strand
CGTCGCGCGGCGACCCGGCCGTTTGCCGCGATACTGCCTGGCCCTGCCACGCAGCCGCCCGCAAACTTCCATGTTCTTTCTCGGCATCGGCACCGCCACACCGGCCACGCGCTTCACCAAGGCCGAGTGCCTGGCGGCGTTCCAGCGGTCCGACTGGTTTTCGAAACTGGATGCGCGCTCACACTTCATCGCGCGCACCGTCCTGCAGCGCGACAACGGCATCGAGGCGCGCTGGCTGGCGGTCGGCTCGCTCGCCGAAGTGTTCGAAATCGACCCTGACACCCTGGCGCGGCGTTTCCTGGCGCACGCCCCGGCACTGGCGGCGCAGGCGGGCGAGCGCGCCCTGGGCCGCGCCGGGCTGCCCGCGGCGGACATCGATGCCGTGGTGGTCAGCACCTGCACCGGCTATCTGTGTCCTGGCCTGTCGGGCCATGTCGTCGAGCGGCTGGGCTTGCGCGCCGACGTGCAGGCCTATGACCTGGTCGGCCAGGGCTGCGCCGCGGCGCTGCCGAACCTGCAGCTCGGCCGGGCGCTGCTGGCGTCGGGCGCCTGCCGGCACGTGCTGTCGGTGTGCGTCGAGGTCAGCAGCGCCGCCATGTACCTGGACAACGACCCGGGCGTCCTGATCAGCGCCTGCCTGTTCGGCGACGGCGCCGGCGCGGCCGTCCTGTCGCACTCGTCGGCAGCGCGCGGGCGGCGCATTGAATGGATCGACAGCACCTCGCTGATCGAGCCCGCCGAGCGCCGCGCGCTGATGTTCGAGCAGCGCGGCGGCATGCTGCGCAACATCCTGACGCGCGCGGTGCCGATGCTGGCGGCCGACCACGCGCACCGGGTGCTCGACACGGTGCTCGCCCGTGCCGGCCTGGGCGCGGGCGACGTGGCCACCTGGATCCTGCACGCGGGTGGACGCGACGTGCTGCTGGCGCTGGAACGCCATTTCGAACTCGCGCCCGGCGACCTGCGCTACAGCGCGGCGATGCTACGCGAGTACGGCAACCTGTCGAGCGCTTTCGTCTACTTCGTGCTGGAGGCGGCGCTGGCCGACGGCGCGCCGGACGGCTGGTGGTGGCTGTCGTCGTTCGGCGCCGGCTTCAGCTGTCATGGCGCCTTGCTGAAGGTCGATGGCGCAGCTGACCCGGTGGACGCCGCAGGGTCCGCATTGGCAACGAAGCTCGGGTCGGCGTCGCCGCCCTCGGAGAACGTGTGACGGCGCGTGCAACGCCGCGGCGAGGGGCGTGCGCATGATCCTGCCGAGAACGGTCGGTGCGGAAACCCTGGACGGTCTTGCCGAGGACGACCCGCGGGCGATGCGCTCGCGTCGCGATCTGCGCCGCGTGCACCGCGCCATGGGCACGCGCACGATCGTGGCACGCGCGCTGCGGAAAATGATGGCTGCGCCCCGCGATCGTGCCGCGCCGCTGCGGCTGCTCGAACTCGGCGCCGGCGATGGCACGCTAATGCTGGGCGTCGCCGGCGCGCTCGCGCCGCACTGGCCAGGCGTCGAGTTGACGCTGCTCGACCGCCAGGCGCTGGTGCAGCACGCGACGCTCGAGCGTTATGCCACGCTCGGCTGGCGTGCCAGCGTCCGGGTGGCGGACGTGCTCGACTGGGCCGTGGCGCCGCTCGGCGACCGACTGGCAAACGGCGGCGCGGCGCACTGGGATCTGGTCGTCGCGAACTTGTTCCTGCACCACTTCGAGGCAGCGCCGCTGGGCGTGCTGCTCGGCAGCATCGCGGCGCGCAGCGACCATTTCTTTGCCTGCGAACCGCGCCGCGCCTGGCTGGCGCTCGTCGGCAGCCATCTGATCGGTGCGCTTGGCGCCAACGCGGTGACGCGCGAGGACGCGGTGTTGAGCGTGCACGCCGGCTTCACCGGGCACGAACTGAGCGCACTGTGGCCGCGCGAGCCGCAAGGCTGGCAATTGCGCGAGCACCCGGCAGGCCTGTTCAGCCACTGCTTCGGCGCCAGCCGCACGGCATCGATATGGGCGGCAGCGGCAACGACGCCGGCGTCAAGACGTTGAGGCAACCGATGCACAGCGATTTCGATGCCATCGTCATCGGCGCCGGGCCGGCCGGCTCGACGGCGGCCATCCTGCTGGCGCGCGCCGGCTGGTCGGTCGCACTGGTCGAAAAGCAGCGCTTTCCGCGCCGCAAGGTGTGCGGCGAATGCATCGCGGCGAGCAACCTGCCCCTGCTGCACGCGCTCGGCCTGGGAGAGCGCTTCGAGGCCGAGGCCGGACCCGAACTGCATCGCTTGGCGCTGATGCGTGGCGAGCACACCGTGCTCGCCACACTGCCGGGTGCAGCGAGCGGAGTGCACCGCTGGGGCCGCGCGCTCGGCCGCGAGACGCTCGATGCGATGCTGCTGGAGCAGGCGCGCGCCGCCGGAGCGCAGGTGCTGCAACCCTGGTCGGTTCAGTCGGTCGAGGGTGCGGCCGGCAACTTCCGCTGTCAGGTCCGAGCGCTCGATTCGCAGGCGGTTTCGGTGCTGCGCGCGCCGCTCGCGATCGCCGCGCACGGCTCCTGGGAAGCGCTGCCGTCGGAACGTTCGGGATGGCGCCAGGCGCGCGGCGCGTCCGACCTGTTCGCCTTCAAGGCGAATTTTCGCGACGTGGCGCTCACCCAGAGCTTGCTGGCGGTACTGG
>JAQGLP010000199.1 GCA_028292835.1 Variovorax sp. | reverse complement strand
TACCGCTTCATGTGCTACTGCCTCCTGGCTATCGCCGGCATCGGCTTCCTGGTGTGGGGCCACCACATGTTCGTCAGCGGCCAGTCGCCAGCGGCCAATCTGGTGTTCTCGCTGCTGAGCTTCATGGTCGCGGTGCCCTCGGCCATCAAGGTCTTCAACTGGACCGCCACGCTCTACAAGGGCTCGATCCGCTTCGATGCGCCGATGCTCTACGCGCTGGGTTTCGTCGGGCTGTTCACCGTCGGCGGGCTGACCGGCCTGTTCCTCGCCTCGCTGGCGCTCGACGTGCACCTGACCGACACCTATTTCGTCATCGCGCACTTCCACTACATCATGGTCGGCGGCTCGGTCATGGCGTTCTTCGGCGCGCTGCATTACTGGTGGCCGAAAGTGTGCGGCAAGCGCTACCCCGAGATGCTCGCGCGGGCGGCCGCGATCATCATGTTCTTCGGCTTCAACCTGACCTTCTTCCCGCAGTTCCTGCTCGGCTACCAGGGCATGCCGCGGCGCTACCACGCCTATCCGCCCGAATACACGGTGCTCAACGTGCTGTCGAGCGCGGGCGCCTCCATCCTGGCGCTGGGCTACCTCATTCCGCTCGCCTACTTCGCCTGGTCGCTCTGGCACGGCAGGCGCAGCGAACCCAACCCGTGGGGCGCCACCGGCCTGGAATGGCAGACCCGCTCGCCGCCGCCGACCCACAATTTCGACCGGGAGCCGCCCGCACCCGACGACGTGTATGGCTACACCCCGGCGCTGCCGGCGCGGAGCGTCTCGTGAACACCGCCGCCACGGCCGCCGACGCCGACGCCGACGCGCCGCGCTACATGGCGCACCCCGAAGCGTTCGCGCCGCTCGGCAACGCCGAGCGCACACCGCGCCACGCCGACGCGCAACTGCGACAGGGCACGGCGCGCCTGGGCATGTGGGTGTTCCTGGCGGGCGAGGTCCTGTTCTTCGGCGCGCTGCTGGTGGCCTACGGCGTCTTGCGCACGCGCTGGCCCGAGGGCTTCGCCGCCGCCAGCTTGAATACCCACGTGGGGCTCGGCACGCTCAACACCGCGCTGCTCCTGACCAGCAGCTTCGCCGTCGCCGTCGCCGCGGAGGCGTCGGAATGCCATCGCCCACGCGATGTCGCGCCGTGGCTGGGGCTCGCGGTCGCGCTGGGGTTGGCCTTCCTGGCGGTCAAGGCAATGGAGTACCGCAAGGAGTGGCTCGAAGGCCTGTTCCCGGGCCCGGGCTTTCGCATCGACGGGCGTGTCGTCGCCGGCGCCGAGTTGTTCTTCGCCTGGTACTACATCGCCACGGCGCTGCACTCGCTGCACCTGGCGGTCGGCATCCTGCTGTGCGCCGGCTTCGCGCTCGCCAGCCGCTCGCGACATCCGGAGCGCGCCGGCGCGCCGCGCATCCACGCGGTGGCGCTGTATTGGCATTTCGTCGACATCGTCTGGATCGTGCTGTATCCGCTGATCTACCTGGTGGCGCCCCGGTCATGAACACCCCGGATTCTTCCGCCCACAACCGGCGCTTCCTGCGGGCGCGCCGGCACTACGCCATCGCCTGGGTCGCGTTGCTGGCGCTGCTGGCGGCGAGCGCGGCGAGCGGGTGGTTCCACCTGGGCATCGGCAATCTGGTCGCCGGAGTCGGCATCGCGCTCGTCAAGGGCGCGATCGTCGCCTGGCTCTTCATGGCGCTGCGCGACGCGCCGCCGCTGATCTGCATCGCGTCGGTTGCGGGCCTGGCCATGCTGCTGATCCTCGCGGGCCTGAGCCTGGTCGACTTCGGGCCGCGACACAACGAAACCGCGCTCTACCAGCGGCCGCAGCAGGTTCCGCCGGTGCTGGCTCAGGCGCATCCGGTGGCAACGGCCGCCGACGGCCTTCGCACCCCTGCGTCGCCCCGGCGGGAAGCCGGGCGGCCTTGAACTCCGTCGCCCTCAAAGCTCCAGCGACTTGAGGTACGCGCGGAATTCCGGGCCGACCTCGGGGTGGGCCAGCGCGAGCTCGACCGTCGCCTGAAGGAAGCCTTCCTTGCTGCCGCAGTCGTAGCGCGTGCCCTTGTACGCATAGGCGTAGACCGCCTGCTTCTTGAGCAGCGCGGCGATACCGTCGGTGAGCTGGATCTCGCCGCCGGCGCCCCGGGGCTGACTGCGGATCTCGTCGAACACCGCCGGCGTCAGGATGTAGCGGCCGGCCACGCCCAGGCGCGACGGCGCGAGTTCGGGCTTGGGTTTTTCCACCATGCGGTTGACGCGCGTCAGGCTGTCGCCGGCCGCTTCGCCGGCCACGATGCCGTAGCGGCTGACGTGCTCCGGCGGCACTTCCTGCACCGCCAGCAGCGAGCGGCCGATCTCGGCGAAGGCGTGCACCATCTGCGCCAGCACGGGCTCGCCGTCCTCGGGCCCGACCATCAGGTCGTCGGCCAGCAGCACGGCGAACGGCTCGTTGCCCACCAGATGCTCGGCGCACAGCACCGCATGGCCCAGGCCCAGCATGCGCGGCTGGCGCACGTAGGAGCAGGTCATGTCGTCGGGCACGACCGAGCGCGCGATCTCGAGCAGCGCGGTCTTGCCGCTGGCCTCGAGCTGGCTCTCCAGCTCGTAGGCGGTGTCGTAGTGATCCTCGATGGCGCGCTTGTTGCGCCCGGTGACGAAGATCATTTCGCGGATGCCGGCGGCGTAGGCCTCCTCGACCGCATACTGGATCAGGGGCTTGTCCACGACCGGCAGCATCTCCTTGGGCTGCGCCTTGGTGGCCGGCAGGAAACGGGTGCCGAAGCCGGCAACGGGGAAGACGGCCTTGCGGATGCGGCTCGTGGAGGTCGTTGAAATGGGCATGGAGCGGGTTCGGGAGGAGTGGACACGGCAGTATCGCCGCGCCCGCCATGCTAAAGGCTCCGCCACTGCTGAGTCTGTCAGCCGAGACGCAGCAATTGATCGCCCAATCGCGCGAGGGCGGCGCTGAAATCGGCCAGCCGCTGGCGCTCCTGCCCGATCACCGAGGCCGGCGCCTTGGCGACGAAGGCCTCGTTGCCGAGCTTGCCCTGGACCTTGGCGATCTCGCCCTCGACGCGCGCGATCTCCTTGCCGATGCGGAGCTTTTCGGCGGCCTTGTCGATCTCCATGTGCAGGCACAGGCGCACGGCGCCGACCAGCGCCACCGGCGCCGCCTCGGCCGCGGCCGCCCAGGCCGCCTCGTCGTCGAACACCCGCACCTCCTTCAGCTTGGCCAGCGCCTGCAGCACCGGCGCCGCCTCGCGCAGGAAGGCGGCATCGGCCGCGGTGTCGGCCACCGCGTAGAGCGGCAAGCGCGTGGCGGGCGAGACGTTCATTTCGCCGCGCAGCGTGCGGCAGGCATCGACCAGGGCCTTCAGCCGTGCGACCTGCGCCTCGGCCGCCTCGTCGATGCGCCCGGGCTGGCTCTGCGGGTAGGGCGCGACCATGACCGACGCGCCCTCGCGGCCGGCCACCGGCGCCACCTTCTGCCAGAGCTCCTCGGTGATGAACGGGATCACCGGATGCGCCAGGCGCAGCAGGGTTTCCAGCGTGCGGATCAGCGTGCGGCGCGTGGCGCGCTTTTGCGCGTCGTCGCCGGTCTGGATCTGCACCTTGGCGATCTCCAGGTACCAGTCGCAGAACTCGTCCCAAGCGAACTGGTAGATCGCCGTGGCCACGTTGTCGAGCCGGTACGCCTCGAAACCTTGCGCCACCTCGGCCTCGACGCGCTGCAGCCGCGAGACGATCCAGCGGTCGGCCTGGCTGAAGCGCAGGTAGCCGTGGAACGGCTGGCCGACGGCGCACTGGTCCTTGGTGTGCTCCTGCAGCCCGCAGTCCTGGCCCTCGCAGTTCATCAGCACGAAGCGCGTGGCGTTCCAGAGCTTGTTGCAGAAGTTGCGGTAGCCCTC
>JAQGLP010000116.1 GCA_028292835.1 Variovorax sp. | reverse complement strand
TTGCCGCCGATCAGCACGGCGTCGGTGCCCAGGTAGTGGGCGCCGATCATCGACGAGGTGGCGGCGCAGGCGCGCGAGATTTCCACCAGCGACAGCAGCATCGCCGTGGGCGACACGCCCGCCCCGCCCCAGCGCTCGGGCAGGTTCATGCCCATCACGCCGAGCGCGGCGAGTTGCGGCACGTGGCAGGTGGCCGAGCGTTCATGCTTGTCGATTTCGCGCGCGCGGGGCGCGACCTCCTCGGCCGCGTAGCGCGCGACCGCGTCGGCCAGGGCCTGGTCGTCTTCGGTGACGCCGAGTCGTGTCATGTCGTTTCCTTGAGAGTGGGTGGATGGGCCGGCAGGACAGGAACCGTTACGGCGCCGAACGCGCCGGCGTCGCGCAGCTCGGCCAGCTTGTCGAGGCCGCAGCCCAGCAGGCTGGCCAGCAGCTCGTTGGTGTGTTCGCCGAGCGCGGGCGCCCGTCCGGCGTGGTTCGGCGCGGCGCCGTTGAAGCGCACCGGCTGCGTCGGCAGCCGCAGGCCGGGCAGACGGTCGTCCGCCACCGGCCGCAGCAGTTCGCGCGCCTGCGCCTGGGGTGAATCGAGTGCCTGCGCGATATTCCAGATCGGCGCTGCCGGCACCCCGGCCGCCTCCAGGCGGCGCACCACTTCCACGACCGGGTGTGCGCCGGCCCAGCCTTCGATGGCCTCGCGCAGCGCGGGCTCTTGTCCGGAGCGCAGCTCGTCGGTCGTGAAGCGGGGGTCGTGCGCGAGCCCGGGCAGGGCCATCGCCGTCGCCAGCGCGTCGAACAGCTTCTTGTTGAGCACGGCCAGCGCGAAGTGGCCGTCCTGCGCGCGGTAGACGCCGAAGGGCGCCGACAGCGGATGCCGGTTGCCCACGCGTCGCGCGGGCTGGCCGGTGAAGAGATAGCGCGCCATCGAGGTCGCCAGAAAGCTCAGCGTGGTGTCGAACATCGCGACGTCCACATGCTGGCCGCGGCCGGTGCGCTGGGTCTGCAGCAGCGCCGCCAGCGTGGCCCAGGAGGCGAACAGGCCGGCCACCACGTCCGACACCGCCTCGCCGACCAGCGTGGGCGGGCCGGCCGGGTCGCCGGTGGCCTCCATCAGGCCGCTCATGGCCTGCACGATGATGTCGTAGGCCGGGCGGTGCGCCAGCGGCCCGGTCTGGCCGAAGCCCGAGACGCTCACGTAGACCAGCCGCGGGTTCGCCCGGGCGAGTGTCTCGGGCCCGATCCCGAGCCGCTCGGCCACGCCGGGGCGGAAGTTCTCGACCACCACGTCGACGCTTTCGGCCAGACGGTGCACCAGCCGCACGGCCTCGGGGGACTTGAGGTCGAGCACCAGGCTCTTCTTGTTGCGGTTCATGACCGTGAAGAGCGCGCTCTCGCCGTTTCTCATCGGGCCGATGGCGCGGTAGTCGTCGCCCTGCGGCGGCTCGACCTTGATGACCTCGGCACCCAGGTCGGCCAGCAGGGCGGTCGAGAGCGGACCGGCCAGCACGCGGGTGAAGTCGAGGATGCGGATGCCGTCGAGCGGGCGGGAGTCGGATGCCATGGCAGGGTTCTTTCGTGACCGGGAGACGGCCCATCGTGTGCCAGGCCTGGATCAATTGAAAATATTGTTTCTTGAGGCTTTGGATCAACAAAAATGATTCACTTGAACCTGCGCCAGCTCGAATATTTCGTCGCGGCGGCCCGGCACGGCGGCGGCGCCCGCGCGGCCGTGGCGCTGGGCGTGTCGCAGCCCTCCATCTCCAAGGCGATCACGGATCTGGAGGCGCTGTGGGGCGAGCCGCTCTTCGTGCGGCTGCATGCGCGCGGACTCGAGCTCACCGCTGCCGGCGTGCTGCGCCATCGCGAAGCGCACGCGCTGCTGGAGCAGGCGCGCGCGCTGGCCGCACCGCGCTCGGGCGAGCTGACCGGCCTGCTGCGCGTGGGCTGCCTGAGCACGCTGGCGCCGCGCTACCTGCCGGACGTCCTCGCGCGCATGCGCACCGCCCATCCGGGGATCGAAGTGCAACTGTTCGAAGGCGACACCGAAGTCATCACGCGGATGCTGGAGCGGGGCGCGCTCGATGTGGCGCTGCTGTACGACCTCGGCCTCGCGCGCGGCGTGCGGCTCGAACCCGTGATTCAGCTCCGTCCCTATGCGCTGTTGCCCTGGGGGCACCGGCTCGCGGGCGCCAGCAGCCTGCGCATCGCCGACCTGGCATCCGAGCCGCTGGTGCTCATCAACCTCCCGCACAGCCGCGAGTATTTTCTTTCGCTGTTCCGCGACGCGGGCGTGACTCCGCGGATCGCGCACGAGAGCGCCTCGCTCGAAATGGTGCGCGCGCTGGTGGCCAATGGCCTGGGCGTCTCGCTGCTGACGACCCGGCCGGTGCGCGACCTGAGCTACGACGGCAAGCGCATCGCCTGTCGCCGGTTGCGCGGGCAGCTTGCGGTGCAGTCCGTCGTGATGGCCTATCCACTGCCCGGCGACTTCGCCTCGCCGCTCGCCGCGCCGTTCGCGAAGGTCGTGCAGGCCCGCATTTCGCGGCAGGCCGATGCGCTCACCAGCTAGCCGTCTCTTGGCTGGCATGGCGCTTGCATACGCACGGACAGCCCTGTGCAAGCAAGCTGTCTAGACAGTGGTCGGCGCGTGAAACCGCTTTCCTGCAATTGAGAGCATGCAGGCCTGGGCTGACTGGGTTTGCCCCCTGCGGGTTAACCTGTATATACAGGTGCGTCACGGCAACTGAGACTGGGCCCCCTGCCGGCAGCTGTCTATCGCGGCGCGGCGAGCCGGGTATTTTCAAACGCAACAGGAGAGCCTTGATGGTCAAGACGGTCGGAAAAATCGCCTCGCTGCTGGCGGCAGGCGCGTGCATCGTG
Organism: Variovorax sp.; assembly: GCA_028292835.1. GTDB lineage: Bacteria > Pseudomonadota > Gammaproteobacteria > Burkholderiales > Burkholderiaceae_C > Variovorax. The sequence goes on along the minus strand of JAQGLP010000116.1, from coordinate 2,273 downwards.
GGCATGGCGGCGAGCGCCCACGCCCAGGAAACCAAGGTCGTGCTCGGCATGTCCGGCTGGACTGGCTTCGCGCCGCTCACGCTGGCCGACAAGGCCGGCATCTTCAAGAAGCACGGGCTGGACGTCGATCTGCGGATGATCCCGCAGAAGGACCGCCACCTGGCGCTGGCCTCGGGCGCGATCCAGTGCGCCGCCACCACGGTCGAGACCCATGTGGCCTGGAACGCCAACGGCGTGCCGATCGTGCAGATCTTCCAGATGGACAAGTCCTACGGCGCCGACGGCCTGGCGGTACGCAACGACGTCAAGACCTTTGCCGACCTCAAGGGCAAGGCCGTGGGCGTCAGCGCCCCCGGCACCGCGCCCTATTTCGGCCTGGCCTGGATGCTCAACAAGAACGGCATGAACATCAAGGATGTGAAGACGGTCTCGCTCGAGCCGCAGCCCGCCGCGCAGGCCTTCGTGGCCGGCCAGAACGATGCCGCGATGACCTACGAGCCCTACCTCTCGACCGTGCGCGCCAACCCGGCCGCCGGCAAGATCCTCGCCACCACGCTCGACTACCCGATGGTGATGGACACCGTCGGCTGCGCGCCGACCTGGCTCAAGGCCAACGCCAAGGCCGCGAAGGCACTGGCGGATTCGTACTTCGAGGCGGTCGACCTGATCAAGACCGACCCGGCCAAGTCGAACGACATCATGGGCGCGGCCGTCAAGCAGACCGGCGAGCAGTTCGCCAAGTCCTCGGCCTACCTGCGCTGGTCGGACAAGGCGGCCAACCAGAAGTTCTTCGCCAGCGACATCACGCCCTTCATGAAGGACGCGCAAGCGATCCTGCTGGAGGCCGGCGTCATTCGCAAGGTGCCCGAAGACCTCGCCGCCACCTTCGACACCCGCTTCATCCAATAGGCACCATGGACGCGACCCCGGTCATGAACTCTTCCAAGCCGCTGATTCCGGCGGGGCCGGTCGCGGTCGCCGCGACGCCCCGCCGGCGCCGCGCGCTGGCACCGCTCGAGCCCGTCAGTGCGCGTGCGCGCTGGCTGCTGGGCTTGAGCTTCTTCGTGCTCTTCGTGCTGGTCTGGGCCTTCTTCACGCTCGGCGGCTTCGTCTCGCCGACCTTCCTGGCCAGCCCGGCCACGATGGTCAGGGAAGGCGTGCTGCTCTTTGCCCAGTACAACTTCCTGCACGACATCGGCATGACCGTGTGGCGCGTGCTCGGCGGCTTCGTGCTGGCCGCCGTGATCGCGGTGCCGCTGGGCATCGCGATGGGCACATGGAAGAGCGTGGAAGCCTTCTTCGAGCCCTTCGTCTCGTTCTGCCGCTACCTGCCGGCCTCGGCTTTCATCCCGCTGCTGATTCTCTGGGCCGGCATCGGCGAGACGCAGAAACTGCTCGTGATCTTCATCGGCTCGGTGTTCCAGGTGACGCTGATGGTGGCGGTCACCGTCGGCAGCGCGCGCCGCGACCTGGTCGAGGCCGCCTACACGCTGGGCGCCAACAGCCGCGGCATCGTCGCGCGGGTGCTGATCCCGGGCGCCGCGCCCGGCATTGCCGAAACGCTGCGGCTGGTGCTGGGCTGGGCCTGGACCTACGTGATCGTGGCCGAGCTGATCGGCTCGTCGTCGGGCATCGGCCACATGATCACCGACAGCCAGGCGTTGCTCAACACCGGGCAGATCATCTTCGGGATCATCGTGATCGGCGTGATCGGGCTCATTTCCGACCTGGCCTTCAAGGCGTTCAACCGCCGCCTCTTCGCCTGGAGCACGCTGTGATGAACCAGCTTTCCATTCGCGGCGTCTCGCGTGTCTTCGAGGGCACCAGGGGCCAGCGCACGCAGGCCCTGCAGCCCATCGACTTCGAAGTGCGCGAGAACGACTTTGTCACCATCCTCGGCCCCTCGGGCTGCGGCAAGTCGACGCTGCTGCGCATCGTCGCCGGGCTCGACCATCCATCGACTGGCCGGGTGCTGCTCGACGGCCAGGCCATCGAGGGCCCGGGCGCCGACCGCGGCGTGGTGTTCCAGAGCTACACGCTGTTCCCGTGGCTCGACATCGAGCAGAACATTCGCTTCGGCCTTCGCGAGCGCGGCATGCCCGAAGCGCAGCAGAAGGAACGCGCCGACTACTTCATCGCCAAGGTCGGGCTGCGCGGTTTCGAGAAGCACTTTCCGAAGCAGCTGTCGGGTGGCATGCAGCAGCGCACCGCCATCGCACGCGCGCTCGCCAACGACCCCAAGATCCTGCTGATGGACGAGCCCTTCGGCGCGC
>JAQGLP010000106.1 GCA_028292835.1 Variovorax sp. | reverse complement strand
GAGTTCGACGTCTCGCACCAGATCAAGCTGGAGCAGAACTACCGCAGCTTCAGCAACATCCTCGACTCGGCCAACGAGCTGATCGGCCACAACAGCCAGCGCCTGGGCAAGAACCTGCGTACCGAGCAGGGGCCGGGCGAGCCGGTGCGTGTCTACGAGTCGACCAGCGATTTCGCCGAGGCGCAGTGGATGGTCGACGAGATGCGCCAGCTGGTGCGGGACGGCACCCCACGCAAGGAAATCGCCGTGCTCTACCGCAGCAATGCGCAAAGCCGGGTGATCGAGACGGCGCTGTTCAATGCCGCGGTGCCCTACCGCGTCTACGGGGGCCTGCGCTTCTTCGAGCGCGCCGAGATCAAGCACGCGCTGGCCTACCTGCGCCTCCTGGAGAACCCGCGGGACGACACCAGCTTCCTGCGGGTCGTGAACTTCCCGCCGCGCGGCATCGGAGCCCGCAGCATCGAGCAGCTGCAGGATGCGGCCCGCGCGCGCGGGCAGTCGCTGCACGACGCGGTGGGCGCGATCGGCGGCAAGGCGGGCACCAACCTGTCGGCCTTCGTTGCGAAGATCGATGTGCTGCGCGAGCAGACGCAGAACGCCTCGCTGCGCGAGATCGTCGAGCTGGTGCTGCGGCACAGCGGCCTGGTCGAGCACTACAGGGCCGACCGCGAGGGCGCCGACCGCGTCGAGAACCTGGAGGAACTGGTCAACGCCGCCGAGAGCTTCGTCACGCAGGAAGGGTTCGGCCGCGACGCGGTGGCGCTGCCGGTCGACGAGCTGCGCCAGAGCGCGGCCAGCCAGGGCATCGACACCGCCCGCCCGCTGCTCGACGAGCCGCTGCCCGGGCTGGCGCCGGACGCCGAGACAGGCGAGACGCTGAGCCCGCTGGCCGCCTTCCTGACGCACGCCGCACTGGAATCGGGCGACAACCAGGCGCAGGCCGGGCAGGACGCCGTGCAGCTGATGACGGTGCATGCGGCCAAGGGGCTGGAGTTCGACTGCGTCTTCATCACCGGCATGGAGGACGGCCTGTTCCCGCACGAGAACTCGATGGGCGACCGCGAGAGCCTGGAGGAAGAGCGCCGGCTGATGTACGTCGCCATCACGCGCGCGCGCCAGCGGCTCTACCTCAGCCATTCGCAAACCCGCATGCTGCACGGGCAGACGCGCTACAACCTGAAGAGCCGGTTTTTCGACGAACTGCCCGAGCACGCGCTCAAGTGGCTGACGCCCAAGCAGGTGGGATTCGGCCGGTTTGGCACGAATCCGATCGCCGGGCGTGCAGGCGGGACGGGCGCTGGCGGCGCTTTCGGTTCATTTTCAGCGGGCGCCGAGCGTCACGGCAGCGGCGCGGTGCCGCCGCAGAAGGCGGCGCCGGCCCACGGGCTGCACGTCGGGCAGCCGGTGTTCCACGCCAAGTTCGGCGAGGGCAAGGTGCTGGCACTCGAAGGCAGCGGCGACGACGCACGGGCGCAGATCAACTTTCCGCGCCACGGCGTCAAGTGGCTGGCGCTGTCGGTGGCCAAGCTGACGCCGATCTGATGGCGTTTCCAGGGCGGTGCGGCAGGGCGCCGTCCCGCCTCAGCTGGGGCGAAAGCTGTCGCGGAAAATGAACCAGTTGGTGCAGAAGAACATCGCCGTCAGCGCGAGCGAGCCGCCGACGATCGCCGCCGCGCCGAAACCGCCGCCGGCCACCCTCAGCAGCGTGGCGGCGAGCCCGAGCAGCATGCTGGCCACCAGCGAGACGCCCAGCCATGTCAGGCCGAACAGCGTCATCGCGCCGACGTTGCGAAAGCACGCGACCCAGCTGAAGAACAGGCTCTTGACCGGCGGCACGTCGTGCCAGTGCGCCAGCGCCGGCGCGTGCCAGAACAGCAGCGAAATGGGGGCATAGAAGGCCAGGCGCAGCCAGATGGCCATCTGGAACGAGGCGCTTTGCATCACTTCGAGGTCCGGCTTGCCGTCTGGCTGGAAGGCGCGCTGCAGCGGGTCGTTGTCGAACAGCGAGGCGAGCCACATGGCGGCGAAAACCCCCAGCGCGAACATCAGGCCCAGCAGCGCCAGCGGCCGGGCGCGCTGGCGCACCGCCGCCAGCGCTGCGACGAACGCGAGCGGCGTTGCTACCCGGATGTGGGCCAGTTGCGCCGCGCTGACCTGCTCGGTCGCCACCATCAGCGCCAGCGTCATGGCCGGGATCACCATCAGCCCCAGGGCACCGCCGATGACCGGCAGCAGGGAGACGAACGCCGCCACCGTCATGAACAGCATGAACAGCGAAAAGAACAGGAGGGGTTGCCTGATGAACGTCCGCACGCCCTGCTGCGCCCAGGCGACGCCGGTCCGCGCGGGCACCAGATTGAGCTTCATGTCGTCGAAATCGCCGTGGTCGGCCGGCCGGCCGCGACCGGCAAGAGGCCGGTGGTGGTCAGCAAGGTGCGAGCGCGCTCGCGCAGCACCCGCTCGAAGTGCGCCGGATCGTGCGGCTTGAGCAGGCTGGCCTCGCGCGGCAGGTGGAAATCCCACAGCCGCGAGATCCAAAAGCGCAGCGCCGCGGCACGCGCCAGGGCGGGCAGCAGTTCGCGCTCGGCATCGGTCAGCGGGCGCACCGCCTGGTAGGCGTCCAGCAGGGCGGTGGCGCGCGGCGCATCGTGCCTGCCGCTCGGCAGGTCGATCGCCCAGTCGTTCAGGCACACGGCCAGGTCGAACAGCCAGCTGTCGGTGCCGGCGAAGTAGAAGTCGAACAGCCCGCTGAGGCGGGGGTGGCCCGACGTGTCGCCGCCGGTGGCGAACATGACATTGTCACGAAACAGGTCGGCGTGCACTGGCCCGCGCGGCAGGGCGGCGTAGGCCGCAGTCTGCGCAAGGCGGTTTTGCAGTGCGAGTTCGCCGCGCAGCAGGTCGGCCTGCGCGGCGTCCAGGTGGGGCAGTACCAGGGGCGCGGTCTCGTTCCACCAATCGAGCCCGCGCAGGTTGGGCTGGACGCGCTCGTAGTCGCGCGCCGCCAGATGCATGCGTGCCAGCGTCGCGCCGAGCTCGGCGCAGTGCGCCGGCGTGGGCGCGAGCTCGCTGTGGCCCGACAGGCGTTGCACGACGGCGGCCGGCTTGCCGGCGACGTGGTGTAGGAGGCGGTCGGCGGCGTCGGCCGGTATCTCGGGACTCCCGTGCGCC
>JAQGLP010000090.1 GCA_028292835.1 Variovorax sp. | reverse complement strand
GCGCGCCAGCTCTTCACCACCTCGGGTTTTCACGCTTGCCACCCGTTCGGCATGGTCTTGTTTGTGGAATATTGCTGGCATGCCAGTCACATGCCATACTGCACCTCGATGCCTTACCGGCTCTTCCGTCGAAGGAGGGCCTGTACCACCGCAGACCTTTCTGCCCCGACCCCGAGGACCTATGGAACAAGCTGACATCGTCGAAAGCCCCGTGATCACTTCCCTCAACGCGCCGCTCGGCGCAGAGATCACGGGCGCGGATCTTTCCCTCCCGCAGGATGCCGAACAGATCCGGGCCTTCCGCGAGGCGCTCGACGCCTATGGCGTGCTGTGCTTTCGCGACCAAACCTTCACCGAGCAGCAGCAGATCGCGTTTACCGAACAATGGGGCCCGCTTGAGGACTTCCCGGAAGAGAACAAGACGATCGCCGCTTCCACCGTCTATAACGTCGCCAACGTCTCGGCGGAAGGCGAGCACTTGCCCGAGACCGACCATCGCGTGATCTTCCAGAAGGTCAATGCGCTCTGGCATACCGACAGTTCTTACCGCTACGTGCCGGCCTATGCCTCGCTGCTCTACGGAATCGAGGTGATGCCCGACGATGCGGTCGGTGGGCGCACCGGCTTCTCCGACATGGTGCTGGCCTACGAAGCGCTTTCGGACGAGATGAAGGTCCGTATCGAGCCTCTGCACATGGTGCATTCCTACGAGCACGGCCGCCGCATGTTCGCCTCGCTGCCCCCGCTTTCCAACTTCGAGAAGAACGCCGTGCCCCCGGTCAGCCACCCGCTGGTGCGCGTGCATCCGGATGGCCGCCGTTCGCTATTCCTCACCGCCAATGCCGGCAACGAGATCAGCGGCATGCCGCTGGAAGAGGGGCAGACACTGCATCGCAAGCTGATCGAACATGTCTCGCGCCCCGAGTTCTGCTACTTCCACAAGTGGAAGAAGGGCGATCTCGTGGTCTGGGACAACCGCAGGACGCTGCACAAGGCCGAGGTCTACGACATGGCGCGCTATCGGCGGGTCTTCCGCCGTACTACGCTGGCGGGGGACGGGCCGGTTATGGGGCCGTACGCGCAGGCGATTCTCGCCCGCACGAAGCTCGCTCCTGCCATGTAAGGAAACCGGCACATGCTGTTCGACTTCAGCGGCAGGACCGCGCTCGTCTCTGGCGGAACCAGTGGCATCGGCCTTGCGGTCGCCGAAGCGCTGCGCGACGCGGGCTGCGCCGTTACGGGCGCAGGCCTGATCGGCGAGGCGCCGCCCGCTTCAACTGGCATCGCCTTCCAGGCGATGGACGTGACCGACGCGGCTTCGATCGTTGATGTGGTCTCGCGCTGCCCGAAGCTCGACATTGTGATCAATGCCGCCGGCATCATCCGCCGCGGCGACGAGCACGACCCGGAGGTGTTCCGCCAAGTGATCGACATCAACCTGAACGGTGCCATGCGCGTGGCCTCGGCAACGCGCCAGCGCTTGGCAGCCAGTGGCGGCAGCCTGGTCAACATTGCCTCGATGCTGAGCTTTTTCGGCGGTGGACTCGTGCCAGCCTACAGCGCCAGCAAGGGCGGCATCGCGCAGCTGACCAAGAGTCTGGCGATCGCCTGGGCGGCCGATGGAGTGCGCGTCAACGCGGTCGCGCCTGGCTGGATCGCCACTCCGCTAACACAAGGCCTGCAGGACGACCCCGTCCGCAGCGCTGCCGTGCTCTCCCGCACGCCGATGGGTCGCTGGGGCCACCCCAACGACATCGCCGGACCGGTGATGTTCCTTTGTTCGAGCGCGGCCGCCTTCGTCACGGGCACCGTGCTGCCGGTCGATGGCGGCTATCTCGTCGCCTGATGTTCCCTCCACGAAAGCAAGCACGATGACGACTGCAAACCACAACGTGACCACCGATCCCGCATCGGCAACCACCTTCGAGTCCGCCACCCTCGCAGACTCGACGCCGGCGCGCGCTGGCGGGCTCGACATGTCCCGCATGCCCTATCAGCTTCCGTTTCCGCAAGGCGTCGCCAGTGAGATCGTCGTGAACGCCGTCATCCCCGAAGACGAACGTGTGTGGGTACCGCAGATGGAGAACGTCTGGTTCCGTCCGCTGTGCCTCAACACGGTCCAAGGTTATTGGGTCAACCTGCTGCGCGTGCGCAAATCGGGCGTGCTGAGCCGGCATCGTCATCCTGCGCCGGTGCATGGCGTGGTGCTGCGCGGCGCCTGGCATTACTTGGAGCACGACTGGCAGGCGAAAGAAGGCTCCTACGTCTTTGAGCCACCAGGCGAGACCCATACGCTCGTCGTGCCCGAAGACGTGCCCGAGATGATCACGCTTTTTCACATCACCGGAGCCATGATCTATGTCGACCCCTTCGGTCGTCAGACCGGCTACGAAGACGTCTTCACCAAGATCGACATGTGCCGTGCTCACTACAAGGCCTGCGGCCTGGGCCCCGACTTCGTCGACCAGTTCGTTCGCTGACCCCGGCTTTTCGCTTCGAATCCAAACGGAGACAAACCATGATTCAGATCCGCCGTACCCTCGTCGCCACCATGGCGCTCGCTGCCTGCACACTTGCCTCCGGACTCGCGCTGGCCGCCGACTACCCGGATCACCCGATCGAATTGGTCGTGCCGTTTCAGCCCGGCGGTGGCACCGACGCGGTAGCGCGTGCCTTTGCGGTTGCGGCACAGAAGCATTTTCCCAAGGGTGTCGTCGTGGTCAACAAGTCCGGCGCCAGTGGCGGCATCGGATGGAACTACATGATGAACGCCAAGCCCGACGGCTACACGCTGGGCATCGTCACGGTCGAGATGGTGATCCTGCCGCACCTCAACCTCTTTAATCGCACCTACGCCGACGTCACTCCGATTGCGCAACTCAACGCCGACCCGGCCTCGATCATCGTACGGACGGACTCGCCGTACAAGACGATCGAGGACTTCATGGCTGCCGCGCGCAAGGAGCCGGGCAAGATGACGATAGGTACTTCCGGCAACGGTTCGATCTACGACATCGCTGCGGCGGCCTTCGAAGACAAGACCCGGCTGCAGTTCAACCGCATTCCCTACCAGGGCGCTGCGCCCTCGATTCTGTCGCTGCTCAGCAACCAGCTCGATGCAGTCTCCGCCAGCCCCGGCGAAGCGGCAGCCCACGTTGCCGCCGGCAAGCTGCGCATCCTTGCAGTGATGGCGAACCAGCGCCTTGCCGAATTCAGGGACGTTCCGACACTGAAGGAAAAGAACGTCGACTTGGCAATTGGCACGTGGCGCGGCATTATGGGGCCCAAGGGTTTGCCGCCCCAAGTCGTGCAAATGCTCAAGACCTCGGTTGCTGAGATCGCCAAGGAGCCGGAGCTCCAGAACACCTTGAAGAAGTTGAATTTGGGGTACGTCTACGCCGACGACGAGGGTTTCAAGGCCGTCATGGCGCGCGACAACCAGGCCTTCAAGGACATGATCCCCCGTCTCAAGATCGTGACTAATTGATGGCACCGGGTGCGCTCTATCCGATCGAGCTTGGGCAGGCCATGCCGAACGCCTACAGCGAG
>JAQGLP010000032.1 GCA_028292835.1 Variovorax sp. | reverse complement strand
GCTCGACCCGATCAAGTCGACCGTCGTGACACCCGGGCTCGACCTGGAGGGCAAATTCGCCGAGACCGGCATCCCGGCCAGCATCGTGACCAAGTTCCTGGCCGAGCACGGCGTGATCGTGGAGAAGACCGGGCTCTACAGCTTCTTCATCATGTTCACCATCGGCATCACCAAGGGCCGCTGGAACACGCTCCTGACGGCGCTGCAGCAGTTCAAGGACGACTACGCGCGCAACCAGCCGATGTGGCGGATCCTGCCGGAGTTCTGCAAGCTGCACCCGCGCTACGAGCGCCTGGGGCTGCGCGACCTGTGCCAGCACGTGCACCAGCTCTATGCGCGGCACGACGTGGCGCGCCTGACCACCGAGATGTACCTGAGCGACCTGACTCCGGCCATGAAGCCGAGCGACGCCTTCGCCCACATCGCGCACCGGAAGACCGAGCGCGTGGAGATCGACCAGCTGGAAGGCCGCATCACCACCAGCCTGATCACGCCGTACCCGCCGGGCATCCCGCTCCTGATCCCGGGCGAGGTGTTCAACAAGAAGATCGTCGACTACCTGAAGTTCGCCCGCGAGTTCAACACCGAGTGCCCGGGCTTCGAGACCGACATCCACGGCCTGGTGGCGCGCTTCGACGAAAGCGGCAAGAAGCGCTACTACGCGGACTGCGTGGCACGGCAGCCGGTTGCCAGCAGGGCGCCATCGGCCAGCGCCGAGGAGCCGCTGGTGCTGATGGCCGTCGATGTGGAGATCGCGCGGGCCTGATGAGCGTCCTGGGCAAATGCCGCCCGGCGTGTTGAATGCTCCCGGGTTGAATCCGTTTTCATGGGGCTGCCGTATTGAGTGCAACCGTCGCGCATTTCGCGACGGTCCACTCGATCAGGAGCCTTTCATGCAAAGCAAATTCCACCGTTTCGCGTCCATCGCCCTCGCCGTGGCCATGGCCGCGGGCGCCGTCTCCGCCGTCGCGCAGGTGATGGTCGGCGGCGCGCCGATGTACCCGACCAAGGACATCATCGACAACGCCGTCAACTCGAAGGACCACACCACGCTAGTGGCCGCCGTCAAGGCCGCGGGGCTGGTCGACACGCTCAAGGGCCCGGGCCCGTTCACGGTGTTCGCGCCGACCAACGAGGCCTTCGCGGCGCTGCCCGCGGGCACCGTCGACACGCTGCTCAAGCCCGAGAACAAGGCGACGCTGACGGGCATCCTGACCTACCACGTCGTGCCGGGCAAGCTCGACGCGGCGGCGCTGACGCAAAAGATCAAGGACGGCAAAGGCATGGCCTCGCTCAAGACGGTCGCCGGCGGCACGCTGGTGGCCAAGGCCAGTGGCGGCAAGGTCACGGTCACCGACGAGAAGGGCGGCACGGCCACGGTAACGACCCCCGACGTGATCCAGTCGAACGGCGTGATCCACGTGGTCGACAAGGTGCTGCTGCCCAAGTAAGCCAGGCCGGCTCCAGCTCGACGGGAGGCGCGCCTCAGGACGGCTCGTCGTCCCGCATCCGCATGAAGCGCGCAAACCTCGGCACACCGCCGGGGTTTTTTCCGTTGTAGCGGTAGGTCACCCAACTGCCGATGGCCGGCGGGTGCTCGCGTTGCGCGTCGGTCAGGCCGCTGCCCAAGCGAAAGCGCCGGCCCTCGGGCGTCTCGACCTCCAGCGCGCCGAGCCGGCCCGCATGCTTGCCTCGGCCGGGAACATGGCCGACCACGCGGGCCTCGGCGTCGTCGTAGGGCTTGAACTTGAGCAGGTCCGCGTTGCGCTCGGCCCGGTAGAGCGACGCGCCGCGGTGCAGCATCAGGCCTTCGCCGCCCATGCTCACGGTCTTGTCGAGCAAGGCCTGCAGCGCGGCGTGCGTCGTCGCACGCTGCTGCGGCACCGCAACGACCCAGGGCGCATCGGTGATGGGCAGCAGCTTTTGCAGCATGGCCAGCCGGCTGGTGAAATCGCCCGGGCGCGTCGGCAGGTCGAACACCATGAAATGCATCTGGACCCAGGCGCCATCGCTCGACACCTGGCTGCGCACCTTGGACAGGGCTTCGTTGAAGCGGCCGCGGCCGCTCCAGAGTTCGCCATCGAGGGGCAGGGCCGGCAGCGGCGCCGTGAACCAGGCGGGCGCCGCGATGTGCTCGCCGCCCCGCGTCCAGAGCTGGTGGCCGTCCCAGTAGCCGCGCACGCCGTCGTACTTCTCGCTGACCCAGTAATCGTCCAGCGGCACGCTGTTCGGGCGGTAGACCTCGGCCAGCATCAGTGGGGGGGCTTTGCCCGCAAGCGCCAGCGCGTCGCGCCGGGCCAGGGGTCCCAGCGCGGCCAGCGTCAGCAGCGAGAGAAGGTGTCGGCGGTGCATGAACTGCCCGGGTTTTGCTATTGAAATGATAGCGGGAGAAGACCTGTTGGCGAGCGCGGAAGGTCGGTTTGGTTCGGAATGCCGGCCTCAGGCGCCGAGGCCGTCGCGCGCGATGCCGGCCGTGTGGCTGAAGCCACCGTCCACGTAGGTGATCTCGGCCGTCACGCCGCCGGCCAGGTCGCTCAGCAGGAAGGCGGCGACGTTGCCCACGTCCTCGATGGTCACGTTGCGCCGCAACGGCGCGGCAGCGGCCACCATGCCCAGCAGCTTGCCGAAATCCTTGATGCCGCTGGCCGCCAGCGTCTTGATCGGTCCGGCGCTGATGCCGTTGACGCGCATGCCTCGGGGCCCGAGCGACTCGGCCAGGTAGCGCACCGAGGCCTCGAGCGACGCCTTGGCCAGCCCCATGATGTTGTAGTTGGGCACCGTGCGCAGCGCGCCCAGGTAGGTCAGGGTGAGCAGCGCGGACTTGTCGTTCAGGTGGGGCAGGGCCGCCTTGGCCATCGCCGGGAAGCTGTAGGCGCTGATGTCGTGCGCGATCTTGAAGCTTTCGCGCGACAGGCCCTCCAGGAAGTCGCCCGCGATCGCCTCGCGCGGCGCGAAGCCGATGCTGTGCACGAAGCCGTCGAATTTCGGCCAGGTTTGCGACAGGTCGGCGAAGAGCCGATCGATCAGCGCGTCGTCGCCGACGTCGCTGTCGAAGATCAGCTGGGAGCCGAAGTCGGCCGCGAACTCGGTGATGCGGTCCTTGAAGCGCTCGCCGACGTAGCTGAAGGCGAGTTCGGCCCCCTGCTGATGGCAGGCACGCGCAATGCCGTAGGCGATCGAGCGGTTGCTCAAGACACCCGTGATCAGCAGTTTCTTGCCGGTGAGAAAGCCCATTGAATTGCCTCTGAAAAATCTTGGGCAGAATTCTCGCATGCGAGGTTGGTTGTTTTCTGTGATGGTTGTCTTGGCGGCTCCCTCGTGGGCCGCCCCTGCCTACGCGCAGTTCGGGGACGTCAAGTACCCGCCCGGCTTCACCCATTTCAGCTATGTGAACCCGGCCGCGCCCAAGGGCGGCGAGATCCGCATGGTGCCGCCGACGCGCCCCACCAACTTCGACAAGTTCAACCCGTTCACGCTGAAGGGAACGGCGCCCTACGGCCTGGGCGCGCTCATGTTCGAGAGTCTGTTGGTCGGCAATTCCGAGGAGCCGACCACCGCTTACGGCCTGTTGGCCGAGGATGTCGAGGTCGCGCCAGACCGGCTGTCGGCAACGTTTCGCATCCGGGCCAACGCCCGCTTCAACGACGGCTCGCCGGTGCTGGCGGCCGACGTGGCGCATTCGTTCGACACGCTCAACGGCAAGCTGGCGGCGCCGCAGTTCCGCACCCTCTACGCGGAAGTGAAGGGCGTCACGGTGCTGGGCGAGCGCACGGTGCGCTTCGACTTCGCCCGGGCGAACCGCGAGCTGCCGCTGGTGGTGGGCGGCATGGCGGTGTTCAGCCGCGCCTGGGGCGCCGGCAAGCCGTTCGACGAGGTGACGACCGAGCCGCCGATCGCCTCCGGCCCGTACAAGATCGGCAGCCCGCGCATGGGCCGCGACATCACCTACATGCGCGATCCCGGCTACTGGGGCGCCGAACTCCCGGCGCGCCGCGGCCACTTCAACTTCGACCGCGTCACCTTCAAGATCTACCTGGACGACACCTCGAAATTCGAGGGCCTGAAGGCCGGCGAATACGACTTCATGCGCGAGTTCACGTCGCGCAACTGGGCGCGCCAGTACACCGGCCGGCAGTTCACCTCGGGCGAGATCAGGAAGCAAGCCTTTCCCAACCGCAACCCAGGCGACTTCCAGGGCTACGTGTTCAACCTGCGCAATCCGAAGTTCCAGGACCTCCGCGTGCGCCGGGCGATCGGGCTGGCGATGGATTTCGAGTGGCTCAACAAGCAGCTGTTCTACGGCCTCTACAAGCGCGTGGAGGGCTATTTTCCGAACAGCGAGTTCCATGCCGAGGGCCTGCCCAAGCCCGACGAGCTGGCGCTGCTGGAGCCCCTGCGCGCCCGGCTGCGGCCCGAGGTGTTCGGCCCGGCCGCCGTCTCGCCCAGCACCGCGCCGCCTGAGAGCCTGCGCGAGAACCTGCGCAAGGCGCGCACGCTGCTGGCCGAGGCCGGCTGGACGTACCGCGACGGCGCGCTGCGCAATGCCCGGGGCGAGGCCTTCACCATCGAGTTCCTGAACGACCAGCCCTCGCTGATCCGCGTGGCGACGCCGTTCCAGACGGCGCTGCAAAAGCTCGGCATCCAGATGAATTTCCGCACCGTCGATTTCTCGCTGGCGCAGCAGCGCATGGAAAACTTCGACTTCGAGATGACCACAGTGCGCCTGCCCGGCAGCACGGCGCCGGGCGGCGAGCTGCTGGAGCTGTTCGGCTCCAGGGCGGCGGCCACGAAAGGCTCGTCCAACATCTGGGGCATCGCCGACCCGGCCGTCGATGCCTTGCTGCAGAAGGTGGTCGGCGCCACCACGCGGCCCGAGCTCGGCGCCGCCGTGCGCGCGCTCGACCGGGTGCTGTCGCAGGGTCATTACTCGGTGCCGCAGTACTATGGCGACGCCTTCCTGATCGGCTACCGGCCCCGGCCCTTCGTGCTGCCGCCGGTCGTTCCGCCTTACTACCAGCCCGACACCTGGGCCATGAGCACCTGGTGGGCGTCGCCCGGCAACAAATAATCCATGGCCAGCTACATCGCAAAGCGCCTGCTGCTGATGGTGCCCACGCTCCTGGGGGTGCTGCTGCTGACCTTCGTCGTCATCCAGTTCGTGCCGGGCGGGCCGGTCGAGCAGATGGTGGCGCAGCTGCAGGGCCGCGATTCGGGCGGCGAGCGCGCGGCCAGCGCCGGCGCCGGCTACCGCGGCCGGCAGGGACTGGACGAGAAGCGCATCGCGGAGATCAAGCAGCTCTACGGCTTCGACAAGCCGCCGGTGGAGCGCTTCTGGCAAATGCTGAAATCGTTCGCGCGCTTCGACCTGGGCACCAGCTTCTACCAGCACAAGGACGTCTGGCAGCTGGTCAAGGAGAAGATGCCGGTGTCGATCAGCCTGGGCCTGTGGACCTTCTTCATCAGCTACGGGATCGCGGTGCCGCTCGGCGTCGCCAAGGCGGTGCGCGCCGGCTCGCGCTTCGACTTCCTGACCACGCTGGTGGTGCTGGTCGGCTACGCGATTCCCGGCTTCGTGCTGGGTGTCGCCCTGCTGGTGATCTTCGGCGGCCAGTTGCAGTGGTTCCCGCTGCGCGGCCTGACCTCGTCGAACTGGGACGAGCTGAGCTGGGGCGCCCGGATCG
>JAQGLP010000015.1 GCA_028292835.1 Variovorax sp. | reverse complement strand
AGCCCAGGCGGTACATGTTGGCGGTCGGCCCGCCCAGGTCGGAGATGGTGCCGGTGAAGCCCTTGACCGAATCGCGGATGGCCTCGACCTCCCGGATGATCGAATCCTCGGAGCGGCTCTGGATGATGCGACCCGCGAGCTCGGTGATCGAGCAGAAGGTGCAGCCACCGAAGCAGCCGCGCATGATGTTCACCGAGAAGCGGATCATTTCCCACGCCGGGATCTTGGTGGCCCCATCGTGGCCGCCGTGCTCGTCGGCGTAGCGCGGATGCGGGCTGCGCGCGTACGGCAGGTCGAACACGTGGTCCATCTCGGCCGTGGTGAGCGGGATCGGCGGCGGGTTGATCCACACGTCGCGCGCCGTCGCACCCTCGCCATGCGCCTGCACCAGCGCGCGGGCGTTGCCGGGGTTGGTTTCGAGGTGCAGCACGCGGTTGGCGTGGGCGTAGAGCACCGGATCGGCGCGTACCTGCTCGTAGGCCGGAAGGCGAATCACCGAGCGCTCGCGCGGCGGCACCTTGAGCTTGGCCCGCGCGGCCAGCGCCGGATTCGGCATGAAGGTGAGCGGCCGGATGGCCGGGTTCGCGCCGTCGCGCTCGGCTTGCGCCGCCACCTCCTGCGCCGCGTCGTCCTTCGCACAGGTCGTGCCGTTCGCCTTGGCCAGCTCCGAACTCACCATGTACGGATTGACGTGGGCCTCGACCCGCCCCGGCGCGTCCACGCTGCTGGAATCGATCTCGAACCAGCCTTCCGGCGACTCGCGCCGCACGAAGGCAGTGCCGCGCACGTCGGTGATCTGCCCGACCGGCTCGCGCGCGGCGAGCCGGTGCGCGATCTCGACGATGGCGCGCTCGGCGTTGCCGTAGAGCAACAGGTCGCACTTGGCATCGACCACGATCGAGCGGCGCACCTTGTCGGACCAGTAGTCGTAGTGCGCAATGCGGCGCAGCGACCCCTCGATGCCGCCGAGCACGATCGGCACGTCGTTCCAGGCTTCCCGGCAGCGCTGCGAGTAGACGATGGCCGCGCGGTCAGGCCGCCTGCCGCCGACATCGCCGGGCGTGTAGGCGTCGTCGCTCCTGATCTTGCGGTCCGCCGTGTAGCGGTTGATCATCGAATCCATGTTGCCAGCCGTGACGCCGAAAAACAGGTTCGGCCGGCCCAGCGCCTTGAAGGGCTCGGCGCCCTGCCAGTCTGGCTGCGCGATGATGCCCACGCGAAAGCCCTGCGCCTCGAGCATGCGGCCGATGACCGCCATGCCGAAACTGGGATGGTCCACGTAGGCATCGCCCGTGACCACGATGATGTCGCAGCTGTCCCAGCCCAGCGCGTCCATCTCGGCACGGCTGGTCGGCAGGAACTTCGCCGTGCCGAAGCGCGCCGCCCAGTACTTGCGGTAGCTGGTCAGCGGCTTGGCGGCACGGTGGAAAAAGGAGACGTCGACGGGGGCGTTCATGGGCGGGTATGAGCTGGCGGGCTGGCGGGTGGGCACCGCATCAGACATTTCGGGGCCTTTGCAGGCAACTTGTGATTTTAGGTTTTCCGGCATCTTCTGTCGCACGCAAGGTCAAGCGACGCGGCCGCGATAGCCTGCCCGTCACGGCGACACGACCCGGCAACGGTGCCGGACGTCTGCGCGCCGCACGGACAGCGCCCCTGCTACATCGGGTGCCTGATACGCCCCAGCCCCTGTCCGCTCAGGTCGAACGTCGTCACGCCGTTTTGCTGTGCCTGGCCACGCAGCGCCTCCGGGTGACCGAGCGTCGCGCGCAGGTCGCGCATGCCCGCCTCCCAGTGCTCGTCGACGGCGGCGCGCGAGAACTCGTAGTCCTTCGATTCAAGCTCGTAGGGCTTGTCACGGTAGATCAGGTGGAAGATGTCGATCGGCTGGTGCTTCAGCTGCGCCTGCACCGCCGCCACGCTCGGGTCGTCACGCAGCGCGGGCGGGAGCTTCTCGATCAGGTCGGCGATCGCCTGCTGCAGGTTCAGGTTGGCGGCCAGCGCATCGGTGTTCATGCGCGTTCGGCTGGAATAGGTGATGTCCTTTTGCCGCTCCAGCACTTCCGACAGGGTGGTCGGCATGAGGCCGCGCGCGCTGAACAGGTCCACCTGCAGCACCACCAGCGGCTGGGTGCGCGGATGGGTGTCCAGCACGTACTGCAGCGGTGTGTTGGAGACGATGCCGCCGTCCCAGTAGTCCTCGCCGTCGATGTGCACCGGCGGGAATCCGGGCGGCAGCGCTCCGCTGGCCATGACATGCTCCGGGCCGATGCGCTGCGTCGTGTTGTCGAAGTACAGGGAGTTGCCGGTGCGCACATTGACCGCACCCAGGCTGATGCGGATGTCGTCGTGGTTGATGCGGTCGAAGTCGACCAGGCGCTCCAGGGTCGATTTGAGAGGCGAGGTGTCGTAGAAGCCCAATACCGGCGCCGCGCCGCCCAGCATCCACAAGGCCGGATTGCGGCGCGGCTCGAAGAAGCCGGGAATCCCGAGCATCGAGGCCAGCACCGCGCTCCACTGGTTCAGCGTGGCGCGGTCCGCGAACCATTCCGGCAGCCGCTGCGAAGGCCCGGAAGACACCAGATCCCAGAACTCGCGCAACCGCTCGACGCGCCGTTCGGGCGCGTTGCCGGCAATCAGGGCGGCATTGATGGCGCCGATGGAGACACCGGCGATCCATTGCGGCTGCCGCGGGGTTTCGCACAGCGCGGCATAGACGCCGGCCTGGTAGGCCCCGAGCGCGCCGCCGCCCTGGAACACCAGGGCCTTGTGGGCTTGGCCCATGTCGACACTGGGCGCGAGCGCGGGGGCATTTTGCGGGCGCTTGCGGGCGACCGGCTTGCGAGAGGCAGCAAGGGCCGGGGCTTCTTCGCTCACGCCAGCGTCGGCGTGGCGTCTGGCGCCGGCTGGATGACGGGCTGGGAGACGGGTGCGGGGTGAGGTGCTCATGGAAGCCGATTTGACCATCGGCGCTGGTCCGCCCATTGCGCCTCACGGCGCCCTTTCCTCCCGTTCCGCTCCACTGACCGCCGCAAGCTACATCTTCGGCAGCATCTGGCCGCGGATTTCACCGGCCGGGTTGGCCGCGGTGTGCACGTTGGCATACCACCTGCCGGCCATCAGGTCGGCCGCCTGGGCCGCCGTCAGCGTGGCCTGCCCTTCAATGGGACTGGCCGCATCGGGGAAAGGCAGCACCACCCCGGCATTGGCACCCGCCGTCGCCGGACCATGGAAGTGCGCCGCCGTCGCCGGGCCGCTCAGGCCGGTATAGGTGATCTTGTACTTGAGTCTGTTGTTGCTCTTGTCGAGCCACGCCTCGGCCATGCCGGTGCCTCGCGTCATGTTCGGCGGCACTTCGCTGGCCGCGTTCATCGCCCCGCTGAAGCTCGCGACATTGGAATTCATTCCCATCATGCCGCAGCCGGCGAGCGCCGCGGCGGCGACGCCGGCGACCAGCGTGGTGCGCAAGATTGTTCCGTATCGAGTCATTGTGCGTCTCTTGAGTTGTAGGAGCTTTGCAGCATAGGCATTTGTGCCGGCGCTGTCATGTCGGCCATGACCGACTTCGGGCAGCGGCAGCATCGACGCCCAGGCATCCGGCCGCGCCACCACGGCACAGGAGAGAGAGAGGCATTTGCGGGACATCGCACGTGACGGCGCCACCCCATAATCGACCGATGCCCCGCCTTTTTCCCGGCGCCACGCCAGCGCACGATCCGGCATCCCCGCCCTGTGCGCGGCCCGGCTCCCCACGCGAACTTTTTTTTGCGTTCACTTGGCTGGCCCTGCAGGGCTTCGGAGGCGTGCTGGCTGTCGTGCAGCGCGAAGTGGTCGAGAAAAGGCGCTGGCTCACGCCCGACGAGTTCCTGGAGGACTGGGCCGTGGCGCAGGTGCTGCCGGGGCCCAACGTGATCAATCTCTCGCTGATGATCGGCGACCGCTACTTCGGGCTGCGTGGCGCGCTGGCGGCGCTGGCGGGCATGCTCGCGGTGCCGCTGGTGGTCATCCTGGCGCTGGCGCTGGTTTATGCCCAGTACGCAGGCCAGCCGCAGGTGGCGGGCGCGCTGCGCGGCATGGCGGCAGTGGCGGGCGGGCTGATCGCGGCGACCGGCCTCAAGCTGGTGGCGCCGCTGCGCCGGCATCCGCTCGGCTTCGGCGTGTGCCTGGGGTTCGCCGCGCTCGTGTTCGGCTCCATCGCGCTGCTGCGCTGGCCGCTGGTGTGGGTGCTGCTCGCGGTCGGCGGCACCGCCTGCGTCCTGACCTGGCGCAGGATCGCGCCATGAGGCGGCGCGATCGCCGCGCGCGGCACACGCCGCTGCCATCGGGCGCCGCGCCGTCCGGCCCGACGGGAGTGCCGGGGATGCCGACGTGAGCATCGTCCTGCACTGGAACGACTGGCTGGCAGTGTTCGCGCAGTACATGATGCTGTCGCTGCTGTCGGTCAGCGGCGCCATCACGACCGTGCCCGACATGCACCGCTACCTGGTCGAGCGCCACGGCTGGCTGAGCGATGCGCAGTTCAACGCGTCGGTGGCCATCGCGCAGGCGGCGCCGGGGCCCAACATCCTCTTCGTGGCGCTGATGGGCTGGAACCTCGGGCTGAACGCCGGCGGCGGCCTCGGCGCCGGCCCCGTGGCGTGGCTGCTGGGCCTGTTCGGGCTGGCGGTCACCATGACCGGCATCATGGTGCCGAGCACCACCCTCACCTACTTTGCCACGCGCTGGGCGCAGCGCAACCGCACGCGGCGCGACGTGCGCGCCTTCAAGCAGGGCATGGCGCCGATCGTCGTTGGCCTGCTGCTGGCCACCGGCTGGGTTCTGACCCGCGGCACCGTTGGTGGCGCCACGCCGGCCTGGCATCTGTGGGCACTGACCGGCGTGACGGCCCTGGTCGTCTGGCGCACCCGGCTGCACCTGCTGTGGCTGCTGGCGGCCGGCGCGCTGCTGGGCAGCGCGGGATGGGTGTAGGCGCGGGGCAAGAGCCTCAATGCGGCACCCGGGCCTCGAGCGCCAGCGCAAACAGTTCGTTGCGAAAATGGATGCCCAGCCGGCCGAACGCGCGGTTGCGGTAGGTCTTCACCGTCGGCACGCCCAGGTCGAGATCGCGGGCGATGCCTTCCTGCGTCATGCCTTGCAGCAGCCGCACGCACACATCCAGCTCACGTGCCGTGAAACCGGCATGCATCTGCAGCAGTCGCTCGCGCAGGGCCGGGGCGGATGCAAGGGGCCGCGCACTCAGCGCAATGTGCTTGCGGGCCAGTTCCAGCAATGCAGGAGCCATCTCGCCGAAGATGCCGATCTGCGCGTCGGTGAAAGGCCGCTGGTGCCGGTGGCGGTAGAAATTGACCGCGAACAAGGCCTGGTCGGCCTCGTGCTGGACGATGGAGACACGCTCCTCCATGCCATGCGCCTCGTAGACCCGGGCCTGATGTTCGCCTCCCAGCTCCCGGCCCAGGATGTGGCATAGCTGGGTGACCGGCGCGGCGTCCACGGTGTCGGCGCCGTGGCCCCAGCTGCGGTCGTGCAGGTAGGGACCCGACAGGTAGGCCCACCAGCAATTGCGCGTGGTGTCGGGAATGCCGTGACTGGCCGACATGAACAAGGTCGGCCGGCACTGCCGGCCGGTACGGTAAACCGACCAGGAGGCCGCCGGTACCAGCGGGTGCAAGGCCTCCAGCACGCCGGTTTCGAAGCCGCGCTCGCCGAGCCGGCGCACCATGCCGCCCAGGGCCTCGCCGGCGCGCGCCCATGCCGCCGGGCCATCGGGCCCCGAAGCCGGCGCCCATTGCCTCATCGCTTCGTTTTCCTCATCCTGTCATCTTCGCGGATGACAAGGGCGACGCGCCACCGGAATTACGCTAGGTCTCCATCGCAGCCCTGGTCACCAGCCCAGCCAAAATGTCCGAACCCGCCGCTTTTCCCGATCCGTCCACACTGGCCGAGCCGCGCTGGCGCTTCTTCGCCGACCTGCGCGTGGAGGTCGGCCCGCCCCAGGAGGTCGGCCAGACCGCGCGCGGCCGGCGCCGGCTGATCCCCATCGTCGGCGGTGCCGCGCGCGGCACCGGCTGGCAGGCGCGGGTGGTGCCCGGCGGAGCGGATTTCCAGCTCATCGTCAGCGAGGGCATGGCCTTGCTCGACGCCCGCTACGTGCTCGAGACCGATGGCGGCGACTTCATCTATGTGCAGAACCACGCCCTGCGCTCCGGCCCGCCCGAGCTGATCGCCCGGCTGGTACGTGGCGAGCCGGTCGACCCCGCGCAGATCTATTTCAAGTGCAGCCCACGCTTCGAAACCGCCTCGCTCACGCTGGGCTGGATTGCCGAACGCATGTTCTTCGGCAGCGGCGCCC
>JAQGLP010000567.1 GCA_028292835.1 Variovorax sp. | reverse complement strand
GAGAATACCGGTTCTCCGGATTCCGCGCAATCGCCCGCATGCAGATGCGCTCCAATTCCTCCGGCACCTCCCAAACCACCTGCCGAGGCGGCGCAGGATCAAGCGTCGCAATCGCCCGCAACACCCTCCCAAGATTCCCTTCAAACGCTGGCCCGTACGTCAGAAATTCATAAAGCGACAATCCCAATCCCCAGATATCCACCCGCAAATCCGTCTCCGCCGCCCCGCCGCGCCCAGCCCATCCCGCCAGCATCTCCGGCGACAAATACGCCGGCGTTCCGATCGATGCCGAACTCGCGCTCGCCTGTCCGCCCAGCGTCGCCAAACCAAAATCCCCCAGCATCAATCGCCCATCCGCCGACAGCATTAAATTACTCGGCTTCACATCGTAGTGAATAATTCCATCCGCATGCGCGCGATCCAATCCATCCGCCACGCCCGCGATCCAATGCGCGATAATCTGGTAGTAAGGCTTGGCGTCTTTCGAAAGCGTCCGCAGCTCAGGCGTCACCGTGGCCGGATCAATATCCGCCGCCGTGAAAATCTGATGCGCATACGCGTGATGAGCGATCATTTCCCCAAAAGCCTTGGTCAGATTGTGCGCATCCTTCCCGCGAATCAGCTGCATCACAAAGTAGCCGCCCTGGCCATAGCGCTCATAGCGCAACACCGGCACGATATTCGGATGCTGCAACTTCGCCGCCGCCCGCGCTTCCACCAGAAACTGTTGCTGCGCCACCGGATGCATCGAGCGCAGCACCTTGATCGCCACTTCAATCTCAAGCTGCAGATCAAACGCGCGATACACCGTCCCCATCCCGCCTGAAGCGATCTGATCAAGAATGCGATACCCCTCAATCTCCGGCAGTCCAGCCGTCTGCCCTGTTGAAACATTCGCCGCCTTCACCCGCAAATCTTCCACCGCGGGCGGCGGCGAATTCTGCGTCGAGTTCGCCTGATCATCAGCACTCGCCGCAGCCCGCCGCGGCGTCGGCGCAGGCGCACGACCCGCCGCACCCCCGCCCCCACGAGCCGGCGTCGCCACATGAAACGGCTCCTCCCCCGCCGCCGTCTCCTGCGCCGAAAGCGGAGTCATCGGCGTCCCCCGAAATATTGGATTCACTGCTGCAGCATCCGGCGCGACAGGCTGCGCCGGATTCGCCGTCTTGGCCAGCGTCTTTGCAAAAGGCGTAGCCTCTGACATCGGCGGCGAAGATGCGGATGCCGCCGCCGTCGCCGCGCTCGGCCCCACCGCGCGCGGGCTCGCAATTGGCCCAGCCTGCGGCTCACTTTCAGAACCTTTCCCCGTCGCGCCTCCTGCTGCCTGCCCGATTCCCGCCGCCTTGCGCGCAATGCTCAGCGCCCGTGCGATCCGCCGGTCCGCCAGCTTGTTCGTCACCGTCAGCGTATCAATCACATACCCCACATCAGGCGTGGTCGGCCGCACCAGCTCATCATCCAGCAGCATGATGCACTGCAGAAACTTCTCAATGTGATCTTCTTGCTCAAGCCCATACAGCGTGCGCGCCCGATCACATCCCCGCTCCACCAGAATCTGGAACTCCCGCCGGGTCCGAGTCGCCGCCTGTTTTGGAAACTCCGCCTCAAGCCGAAAAATCAGGCGCGAAATCGCATCCTCCCCCTCAGAATCCGAATCGCGCGGCGGCCTGCTCGGCGCTCTCCCGCGCGACCCGCCCACAAACCCCCGCGATCCCGCCGGCTTCACCCCGCCTGCTTGAGATCCCCCGGATGCATCTGACGTCGCACCGCGCGATCCCCCGGAGCCCGGCGTCAAACCCCGCGAGCCACGCGTCGTCCCAGTACCCGTCGCCGGCACCGGCATCTCCGCCGAGGGTGTCATCATCATCTTCGTGGCCGACTCATCCTCTGGCGCAGCCGCATCTCCCTCGCCGCCCTCCTGATCCCCCGCCTCTTCCACCCGAACCATCAGCGTCACATCCCCCAGCCCAATCGCATCCCCATCATGCAACTGAATCGGCATATACACCGGCACCCCATTGCAAACCGCCAGCGGATACGAAAGCAAACTCGCCAGTTCAACCCCCTCCACTGTCAGCGTAAGCGACCAATGCCGCTCCGCAATCGCCTGATCCTCCAAGCACAAATCCGCATCCTCCGCCGATCCAATCACAAACAAA
Organism: Variovorax sp.; assembly: GCA_028292835.1. Lineage (GTDB taxonomy): Bacteria > Pseudomonadota > Gammaproteobacteria > Burkholderiales > Burkholderiaceae_C > Variovorax. Next base: position 1,523 of record JAQGLP010000567.1, on the reverse strand, counting down.
GGATGCTCCCCCGAAAGCTCCACCGGAAACTCAGCCGCGTTTCCATCCCAGGTCGTCTGCGTAAGAATAAGTCGCCGGGGAATCACAAATCGTCTCCACGTCAATTCACAACCACCGTCGTCTCTCGCCTCTGGGACCGCAATCCTGAGTACCAGTCCGAAGATGCCGCTTGCGGCTTAGCGCTTCCAGCCGCGGAGCGGCGTAAGACTAAAGCCCCGGGCGCAAGCCCTGTGTACCAGGGCCTGAGCACCACTAGCCCCGGAGGGGCGAAAGACCGCCAAATCAACGCGTCGTTTCACCGTCTTTAGGGAAGCGAACTGCGTCCTCAGTCTCCAACTCACACATCCGCCAGAAAAACCCTCGCCCGACCCACAAACTCCTCCGGAATGTTATACGGTATCTCCGTAGTCAGCGGGAGTGCCTCAGGACCCGCCAGCAACCCAAACAAATGCTCCGGCGCAGGCGGCCCCAATATCAGATCCACAAACCCCTGCCCATCCGCCATCATCGCCAGCACCATCACCTTCTCCCCCGCCACCTTTCTCACAAACTCAATCCAAGCCCCCAGCGCCTCTTTTGCCGATCCAAAACACGCTGGCACGCGCAAATGAATCGGCGCCTCAGCAAACGACCGCCCCAGCGCCGCCGATCGATCAAGCGAATACTCCGGCGCCAGATTCCGCACCATCTGATACAAAATCCCCGGCAGCTTCGTCCCCTCCAACGCCGCGCACTTCACCAGCCCACCCCCCGCCTCCCCACCCGCAGCCTCCGCCCGCGCCCCCAGCGCTTCGCGTAACTTCGCCTCAACCGTCCCAATCGCCGCCACCACCCCCGGCCCAGCCACCTCCGACTGACACTGCTTCTGCAACTCCTCCAACAGCGGCATCCCCACCTCTATCGCCCGCTTCGCCGATACTCCCTCGCAATCCGCGCACACCACCATCGGATAGCGTGACCTGCCCTTCCCATCCTTCGAAGCCCAAAGCCTCCCCACCTGCACCGCATCCGCCCGCGCCCAGACAAACCAATGCCCAAACCCGGCAAGCCTCTGCTCCGCCGCCAATCGCTCCCACGCACCCGATTCAATATTCGCCCCGATCCCTTCCGTATAAAGTGCCCGCCGAGTCTCGATCAGTCCCGGCGTATCCACGCAAATCTCCGCGTGATCATCCCATCCCGGATGCTTCCCAAACCCCGCCACCCGCACGCGCGCAGCCTTCCCCGTCAACCGATCCACGAGTTTTCGAAAAAACACTTTCAAAGCCATTCACCGCCAAGTGAAAGACACAACATCAATCACAAAGACATTCACCCATTCAGCCATCAACGCAGTATCAGCGACAAGCGCCTCCAGAGAACCCACCCAAGTAAAAACCACGCACTTGCGAGACACGCATCAAAAGTCGCTTGCGGTTTCGCGGATCAACAACAGCCGTTTCGCCGACCGCCTGCCTCAGAACCTTCCCCATTCCATCCGCACCTTCCAGCGCATAAGCCGTCCGCCGCACCCGAGCCGACCA
>JAQGLP010000518.1 GCA_028292835.1 Variovorax sp. | reverse complement strand
CCGGTGGGACCTACAGCGACACGGAGTTCGACCTTGCCCGACTGCGCGACCTGCGCGAGCGCATGGTCGAGCTGGGCCGCAGCTGCGTGCACCCGGCACACCGGCAGGGCGGGGTCATCCTTGCGCTGTGGGGCGCGCTGGCGGACTTCATGAGCCGCAACCGGCTCGACACCATGATCGGCTGCGCCAGCATTCCGATGCGGCACCAGGGCGCGGTGAGTGGCGAGGCTGCTGCCAGCATCTGGCGGCAATTGTCCCGGACGCACATGGCGCCGGAGCGCTATCACGTGCGGCCCCGCCTGGCGCTGCCGGTCGACCGGCTCGACGGTTCGCTCGACGTCGAACCGCCCGCCCTGATCAAGGGCTACCTGCGTCTGGGCGCCCGGGTGCTCGGCGCTCCGGCCTGGGATCCGGACTTCAATAGCGCCGACCTGCCGATGCTGATGCGCATCGAGGACCTCCCGGCGCGCTACCGCCGTCATTTCCTGGAGTGAACTCGGGACGACGCGCCAGCGTGGCGCGGGCAGGCCCTTGACCTGGCGGTGCCGTGGCGCACACTTTGGCCAAGCCTTAATGGCACATCCGGTAGCCGCCGGTTTCCAGGTGGAAATGATCGCGGTGCACCGCGTTGTAATCCGGCCCCAGCACCCCCTCGAAGAAGCGGCAGGCGCCCCGATGGGCCTCGCCCAGCCATTGCGCGGCCGGGCCTGAGGCATCGCTGGCGCCGGTGCGCCAGTCCTTGCGCACGTCGATGCGCTGCCCGTCGGCCAGCGTGAAGGCGGCGATGTCGAGCGCGTTGGCGGTGGCATGGCGGCTGCGCTCCGGACCCGGGGCGCCCGCAGCGCCCGGTGGCGCGCCTTCGCCGCGGTTGATGTCGCGGCAGGCGTAGCTGCCGAGGTGGTCGATGGCCGCGACGCGCTGGCCGAAATGCCGCTGGGCCGCCGGCTGCAGCGCGTGGCGCTCCCACATGAAGAACGACAGCGCCATCGGGCAGCTGAGCGCGAGGGGCGTGCCGATGCGCACTTCGGCCGAGTGCAGTCGCACCACGTTGTTGAACCCGCAACCCGGACCGATGACGCGGTCGGGTAGCACGTCATAGCGCATGCCGGTGCGTGCCAAGGCAGCCAGGCAGCGTGCCGGATCGCTGCGCGCGCGCCAGCTTGAAGCCGGTCAGCAGGTTCGGCGGCGCGGCCACGTCCAGCGGAGCCCAGGGGTTGAAGCGCTCGGGGAGGGCGATCGCGCCGCGCCAGAAAGCGTACGCGCCTGCAGCGATGACGGCGCACAGCGCAAGCCCCAGCCACTTACCATGACGCGCGCCCGAGGGCGGTGGCGGCGATGGCTCCGGTGGCGGACGAACGATCGGCGCTGGCATGCCGAAAGTTATACGTCGAAAACGGCTTTGCCGCAGGATGCGTACGCATTGTTTGCTATAAAAAAAATAGCAAACGGCAGTTGCGGCAGTTGCGGCAGATGTGCTGCCTGCCGCCTTGCCGGCTTTTTCCGAAAGAAGAACGCAGGCGTCTCGTGTCCGTGCGAACTCAGCCGGCCTGGCCGCCCAGGGCCGCATCGACGATGGCCTGGGCCTCGCTGGCGATGCGTCGCAGGTGCGTCTCGCCCTCGAAGCTCTCGACATAGATCTTGTAGATGTCCTCGGTGCCCGAGGGGCGCGCCGCGAACCAGCCGTTGTCGGCGACCACCTTGATCCCCCCGATGGCCGCGCCGTTGCCGGGCGCATGGGTCAGCACCTCGCGGATCGGCGCGTCGGCCAGTACGGTGCTGCGGACCTGGTCGGCCGTGAGCTTCGACAGCCGCGCCTTCTGCGCGGGCGTGGCCGGCGCCTCGACCCGGTCGTAGACCGGGTCGCCGAACGCCTGCGTCAGGTCGCGGTACAGTGCGCCGGGGTCGCGCCCCGACACGGCGGTGATCTCGGCGGCGAGCAGCGCCGGCGCCAGGCCGTCCTTGTCGGTGGTCCAGACCGTGCCGTCGCGCCGCAAGAAGGTCGCGCCCGCGCTCTCCTCGCCGACGAAGCCCAGGCTGCCGTCGCTCAGGCCGTCGACAAACCACTTGAAGCCGACCGGCACCTCCAGCAGCCGCCGCCCGAGCCGCGCCGCGACACGGTCGATCATCTGGCTGCTGACCAGCGTCTTGCCGACCGCTGTCTTGGCGCCCCATTGCGGCCGGTGCCGGAACAGGTAGTCGATGGCGACCGCCAGGTAGTGGTTGGGCTGCATCAGGCCCCCGCTCGCCGTGACGATGCCGTGGCGGTCGTGGTCGGTGTCGCAGCCGAAGGCGATGTCGAAACGGTCGGCCAGCGCGATCAGGTTGCCCATCGCGTGGCGCGACGACGGGTCCATGCGGATGCGCCCGTCCCAGTCGGCCGGCATGAAGCCGAAGCTCGCATCCACTTGGTCGTCGACCACCGTGAGGTCGAGCCGGTAGCGCTCGGCGATGCGCGCCCAGTAGTGCACGCCGGCACCGCCCAGCGGATCGACTCCCATGCGCACGCCGGCACCGCGGATCGCGTCCATGTCGATGACGTTGCCGAGGTCGGCCACGTAGGCGGAAAGGTAGTCGTGCCGGTGGGTCGTGGCGGCGTGCAGCGCAAGGGCGTAGGGCATGCGCTGCACGCCCGCGAGGCCGGCGGCCAGCAGTTCGTTGGCGCGGTTTTCGATCCATTGGGTCGCGTCGGAGCCGGCCGGACCGCCGTGCGGCGGGTTGTACTTGAAGCCGCCGTCCTCCGGCGGGTTGTGCGAGGGCGTGATGACGATGCCGTCGGCCCGGCCCCGCGCATCCGGCGCGCGGCCGCGGTTGTGCACCAGGATGGCGTGCGAGACGGCGGGCGTCGGCGTGTACTCGTCGCCTGCGGCAAGCATCAGCGCGACGCCGTTGGCCGCGAGCACCTCGACGGCGCTGGACCGCGCGGGCTCCGACAGCGCGTGCGTGTCGATGCCCAGGAACAGCGGGCCATCGATGCCTTGCAGCGCGCGGTACTGGCAGATCGCCTGCGTGATGGCCAGCACATGCCATTCGTTGAAGGCGGTCGCGAAGGCCGAGCCTCGGTGCCCCGAGGTGCCGAACGCGACGCGTTGCGCGGCGACCTGCGGGTCGGGCCGCAGCGCGTAGTACGCGGTGACCAGGCGTGGCAGGTTCACCCGCAGGGCGGCGGGCAGCGGCTGGCCCGGAACGGGCGGTATGGACTGTAGGTTCACGGGGCTTCCTCCTGAATATGGATGCATTCTGGGCCAGCCGGCGCGCCCGGGTGTCGCAGCCGGGCGCTGTCCAGCGCGCCGGCGAGCCTGGCGGGCAGGGGCAGCGGCTCGCC
>JAQGLP010000508.1 GCA_028292835.1 Variovorax sp. | reverse complement strand
CCAGCTTGTCGACGATGGCGACCACCATCGCGTCGTCGAGCACGACGCGCTCGTCGACTTCCTTTTGCTTGAGCGCGGCCAGCAGCAGGCGGATGGTGCCCAGGCGTTCCGAGTCCTTGGCGCGCATGGCGGTCTTCATGTCTTCGGTGATCTGGTCCTTGAGGCTCATGGCAATGTCCTTGGCGAAAGAGAGAGAAGCGTCGGAATGCCGCAGGGCCTTCGCCCTCGCCGGCAACAACGGCAAAGCGGCGTCAGGCTTTGCGCTCGAAAAAACAAAAAGCCGCGGCAGGCTTCCCCGGCGCGGCTGCGTCGCTGGCGCACGGGCCAGCGAAATCGTCAATGCTCAGTACAGCTTCTTGGGCAGCTGCATGCTGCGCACGCGCTTGTAATGGCGCTTGACCGCGGCGGCCTTTTTGCGCTTGCGCTCGGCGGTCGGCTTTTCGTAGAACTCACGGGCGCGCAGGTCAGTCAGCAGGCCGAGCTTTTCGATGGTGCGCTTGAAGCGGCGCAGGGCGACGTCGAACGGCTCGTTTTCTTTTACGCGGATGGTGGTCATTTAGGAATCGTTGGTTGAATTTTGGCTTGGGGAAGATCAGGCCCCGGGCCGGGTTCCTCAACTGAAAGGTTTGGAGGCCGTTGAGGGAAGGCCAAAGTTAGCCCGGCATTATAGCGCGATGCGCTCGGCCTGCTGCATGTCGAGGTCGCTTTACACGCAGGCCGCGGCGGCTGAAGGACCGGACGCGGGGAGGGCCGTCGCGGGCGAAACCGTCGCCATCGCACCGGCGCAGGCGAAGGCACTGGCCCATGCCCACTGGAAGTTGTAGCCGCCCAGCCAGCCGGTGACGTCCACCACTTCGCCGATGAAGTAGAGGCCCGGCTGTTTCGATTCCATCGTCTGCGACGACAGGTCGCGCGTGTCGATGCCGCCGGCCGTGACTTCGGCCTTCTTGTAGCCCTCGGTGCCGCTGGGCGTGATCTGCCAGCGGGCGATCCGCTCGGCCAGCGCGTTCAGGGCGCGGTCGGGCACCTCGTTGACCGGGCGCTGCAGCGTGGGCTCCTCGCCGACCCAGGCGTCGGCCAGCCGCGTGGGCACCAGTGTTGCCAGTTCGTTGGCGATGCGCTTGCGCGAGCGTGCCTTGGCCGCGCCGAGCGCCGCCGCCACGTCGGTGCCGGGGGCGAAGTCGATGACAAGCGGCGTGCCCTCCTGCCAGTAGCTCGAGACTTGCAGCACCGCCGGCCCCGACAGGCCACGGTGGGTGAACAGCAGGTCTTCCAGGAATTCCATGCGCTCCTTCTTCTGCCCGCATTCGATGCGCACCGGCAGCGCCAGCCCGGCGAGACCGGCATAAGGCGCCCAGCCTTCGCCCGCGAAGGTAAGCGGCACCAGCGCCGGGCGCGGCGCCACCACGCGCAGGCCGAACTGTCGTGCCAGGCGGTAGCCGAAATCGCTGGCGCCGAGCTGCGGGATCGACAGACCGCCGGTCGCCACCACCAGCCGGGGCGCCTGCACGGTACCGCGGTCGCTGTCGATTTGATAGCTGCCGGCGTCCGTACCATGAGCGCCTGCGGCCGAAAACGTGACCCTTTCGACGCGGCAGGGCTGCCAATGCGTGACGCCGCCGGCGGCGCACTCGGCCAGCAGCATGTCGATGATCTGCTGCGAGGGTCCGTCGCAAAACAGCTGCCCCTTGTGCTTCTCGTGGTGCGCGATGCCGTGGCGCTCGACGAGCGCGACGAACTGCTGCGGCGTGTAGCGCGCCAGCGCCGAGCGGCAGAAGTTCGGGTTCTGGCCGACGAAATGGCGCTGCGGGGCGCGTGCGTCGATGTCGCGGTTGGTGAAGTTGCAGCGTCCCCCGCCCGAGATGCGGATCTTCTCGGCGATGCGTTCGCTGTGGTCGATCAGCAGCACCCGCAGGCCGCGCTGGCCGGCCTGCGCGGCGCAGAACAGCCCGGCCGCGCCGGCCCCGATGACGATGGCATCGAAGCGGTTCAAGGTTCTCGTAGGGGGATGGGGCGGAATGTCAGAAAGCACCGGGCCGCCCCGCGCCGGCAGCCTGTCGGTCACGGCGTGGACGGGTGGCACCGGCTTGGGTCTCATCGCTGCGCAGGCCCGCATGCAATTCGACCAGCGCCTGCGTCAGCTTGTGGTGGGGGTCCATGTAGATCATGGGCAGCGACCGCTCGTGGGATTCGCGGATCTTGACCGAGGAGGGCAGGTAGGGCTGCAGCACCGGCAGGCCTTCCTCGATCAACTCGTCGACCATGCGCTGGGGCAGGTTGGCCCGGGGCTGGAACTGGTTGACCACGATGCCTTCCACCCTCAGGTCGGGGTTGTGGTCGGCGCGGATTTCCTGCACGTTGTCCATCAGGGTGTAGAGCGCCTTGCGTGAAAAGTCGTCGCAGTCGAACGGAATCAGGCAGCTGCGGGCGCCGATCAGGGCCGAGCGGGTGTAGAAATTCAGCGCGGGCGGCGTGTCGATGTAGATGCGGTCGTAGTCGCTGGCCAGTTGCTGCAGGGCCTCGCGCAACTTGTAGATTTTCTGGCGCGACTCCAGCTTGGCCTGCAGCTCGTCGAGCCCGGAGCTCGAGGGCATCAGGTCCAGCCGCTCGTGCGGCGTGGCCACGATGAATTCGGCGGGCGGCAGGGGGCGAAAGCTGTAGCTCAGGGCGTGCTCGAAAAATCCCCCCACGTTGGGCTGGTCTTCGGCGGCCTGCGCGCCCAGCAGGTAACTGCTGGAGTTGCCTTGGAGGTCCAGGTCGATCACCAGGGTGCGCAGGCCCTGGCTCGCACTGATGGCGGCCAGATTGCACGTGATGGTGGACTTGCCGACCCCGCCTTTTTGGTTGAAAACGACCAGCGGCATGACGGGGCTCCTTGGAGACGGATGGGACGGATCGATGGAGGAACGGCCCGGGAAGCGGGCCTTCGGTTCACCTGGAAAACTTCCATAACAGGAAATTTTCTTCGAGTTTTCATTATGAATCAGCCGTGCCGCCGTGCCGCCGTGCCCCGCGCGTCCTGGCGCCAGCCGTGGCATATGCGCCCGATCGCGTCTTGAAAACGTCATGACGGGGACGGGCCTGGCTGCCCGGCGTTGCCTTCTACCGCGCTGCGGCTTGGCGCGGGAGGCTGCCAGCGGCGGCGAGGCCGCGCAGCACGTCCCCGATCACGATCACGGCCGGGCTGCCGAGGCGGGCGCGCGCGATGTCTTCCTGCAGCTTGGCCAGCGTGGTCGCGACATGACGTTGCCGCGGCAGGCTGGCATCCTGGATGACGGCAGCCCGCGTGTCGCCCGGCAGGCCGTGCAGCAGTTCGCGTTGCAGGTGCGCTGCGCCGGCCACGCCCATGTAGATCACGAGCGTGAGCCGCGCCTCGCGCACGGCGGCGGCCAGCGCGCGCCAGTCGGTCGGGTTTTCGGTGGAGCCGGCGCCCGTCTTGGCATGGCCGGTGACGAACACCACGCCCTGCGCGTGGTCGCGGTGCGTGAGCGGCACGCCGAGCGAGGTCACTGCCGCCAGGCCGGCGGTGATGCCGTTGACCACCGTGGCCTCGATGCCGGCCTCGCGCAGGTGCTCCACCTCCTCGCCGCCGCGCCCGAAGATGAACGGGTCGCCGCCCTTCAGCCGCACCACGTCCTCGCCCTCGCGCACCGCGGCGATCATGAGTTTCTCGATAAAGGCCTGCGGCGTGCTCCTGCAGCCGCCGCGCTTGCCCACGTGCACGATGCGCGCGCCGGGCCGCGCGTAGCCGAGGACGTCTTCGTTCACCAGGTCGTCGACGAACAGCACGCTGGCCCTCCGGATCGCCTTGACGGCTTTCAGCGTGAGCAGTTCGGGGTCGCCGGGGCCGGCGCCAACCAGGGTGCAGGTGCCGGTGGGTGAAAGAAGAGTCATGGTGGGTCGCGGCGGTAGGCGGGAGAAGCTTCGAAAAACGGTTTTGGGAGCGTCCGGGAGAGAGTCAGGGGCCCGCCGGCGCCGGCGCCGGCGAGTCGGGCGGTGCGGGAACCCCGGCCAGGGCCGCGTCCGGTCCGGTGGTGGCACTTGCCCCGTCGGCCGTATCGGCCGATTCGGGCAACTGCGCCAGTTCGGCCAGCCGCACGATCTGCCGGACCTGCCGCGCGATCGCCTCGGGCACGGGCACCTCGCCGGCCAGCACCCGCCGTGTGTAGTCGGCCGTGGTCCCGATGTCAATCGCCTGGGGCAGGCCAGGCACCGCAGCGAGCGTGCCGGGCTGCTGCGCCTGCAACAGCCGGTGCTTGCCGCGCACGAAGCCCTCGACCTGCGCGGTGCGTCGCGGATCGGCCACGCTCTCGCCTTCGATGCCGCGCGAGAGCAGGGCGGTCATGCCCATCAGCTCGAAAGTGGCGGCCATCGTCCGGGCGTACTCGGCGTGCGTGTAGCTGGCGACCACGACGCAGGCGCCTTCGCACGGCTGCATCAGCTTGACCACGCTGTGCGCCGGATTGCGAAGGCCGATCACGCGGCGTACGTCGAGCAGTTGCTGGAGCCCGGGATTGAGCAGGCCGGTCGGCGCAAAGGCCACTTCCCCGTTTGCTATTGTTTTGATAGCGGACATCACATGCACGCCAAGCGCCAAGAGCACATCCGATGACAAAACCCGGCCCGCTTCGGTGGCGGCGCCATGCACCAGCACCGGCAGGCCCTCGCGTGCCAGCAGCAGCGCCAGCAGCGGTGTCAGCATCGGGAGCCGGCGCGCGCCGTTGTAGCTGGGCAGAACGACCAGCGGCCGCGCCGTTGCCGGCAACCGCGCGAGCCGCGCGTGCGTCGCGTCGAGGAAGCCGGCCAGCTCCTCGGGTGTCTCGCCCTTGATGCGCATCGCCAGGCAGAAGGCGCCCGTTTCCAGATCGCTGACGCGGCCGTCGAGCAACTGGCCGAACAGGTCGCAGGCGTGCGCGCGCACGAGCGGCTTGGCGCCCCGCGCGCCACGTCCGATGTCCTTGATGTAGTGGCTGATTCCCATGGAGACGTGCATTGTCCCGCAAGGCTTATGCCAGGGTATGGAGGCGCTTATGCACTGAAGCGCAGCAAACGACGATTTCCGGTCGCACCGTGCGGTGGATGCGGGCACGGTCCTAGTCATCGCTTCTACAGGTCTCGGCCATGCGCAGCGCCTCCATGCAGACCTGGCCCGGGGGCAGGCCCAGATCATGCCAAACCGCCTCCAGGTCCGCCCGCCCGATGCCCGGCAGTTCGATGCTCCGGTCGTCCGCGATCCTGGCTGCGGGAAGGGCGTAGCGGTCGGCCACGTCCGCGATGCGGCGCAGTTGCGCGGAAGAGATGTGGCCATCTGCCAGGGGCAGGGTGATGCGGCAACTGCCGTCCTGTTCAAGCCTGGCGTGGCTGCTCGCATGGGCGAAGCGGCCCTGCGCAGAGGGGTCGTCGGGCTGGGCGGTGACCTTGTCGTGGCCGGCCATCAGTTGCTCGCGGATGTTGCCGATGCCGCGGCTGTCGCGCAGCAGCTTGAGGTACCAACTGCCGTCCCCGGTGTCGCCGTACAGGCAGGCGCCGACCAGCTTGTCGCCCCGCAGGACGAGTTTCTTGTAGACGCCGCTGAAAGGATCGCTCATCACCAGCGTTTCGGTCCCCTCGCCGCCCATGACATCGCCGACCGCGAACAATTCGATGCCCGTGACCTTGAGCTGGGCGGAGGTCGGCGAGCCCAGGTAGCGGCCGATGCCGACTTGCGCCAGATGATTGGCCGCCACCCGGGCCTGCTCGTCCAGGGCGGCCCGGCCGTAGGCGATGCCGCGGTGCGCGGCGCACTCGCCCACGGCGTAGATGCGCGCGTCGGTGATGGTCTGCAGCGTGTCGTTCACGACGATGCCGTGCTCGCAGTGCAGGCGCATGCGCCGGGCCAGCTCCACATTGGGACGTATGCCCACGGCCATCACGACCAGGTCGGCCGGCACTTCGCCGCCGTCCTGGAAGCGCACGGCCTTGACGCGCCCACCGAAGCCATCGTAGCGGTCGCCGACCAGGGCCTGGGTCCGCGCGTTCATCAGGAAGCGCATGCCTCGCGCTTCCAGCGCCTGGCGCAGCAACCCGCCCGCCACGTCGTCGAGCTGTCCGTCCATCAGCCAGTTCGCCGCATGCACCACGCTAACGCGCATGCCGCGCATCAGCAGTCCGCTGGCCACCTCGAGGCCGGGCAGGCCGCCACCGATCACGACCGCGTTGCGGAAGGTCTCGGCCGCCTCGTGGATCGCCCGTGTGTCCGCGCTGTCGTGGTAGGCCAGCACGCCTTCCAGGTCCCGCCCCGGCACCGGCAGCAGGAAGGGCAGGGAACCGGTGCACATCAGCAGGCGGTCGTAGGCGGCTTCGGTGCCGTCCGCGGCGCGCACGATGCGCCGCAGGCGGTCCACCTCGACGACTTTCTTGCCCGTGTGCAGGACGATGTCGTGGTCTCGGCACCACTGACGGAAGGGGCTGGCGGCGGTCTCTTCGGCCGTCGGTCCGCCGGCGGGACCCCCGGGGAGCCGGTGGCCTTCGGGTTGAGGGTCGGCGCCGAACACCGTGATGTCGTAAAGCTCGGGGGCGAGCTTCAGCAGCTCTTCCAGAGTGCGCGCGCCGGCCGGGCCGTTGCCCACCAGTACCAGCTTCATTTTTTTCATGTCGGTCGCTCGCGATCAGGCCGATGCAGGGAATAAGGACGGAAGCCGCGCGCCGTCCACTCGTTCGAACGGCGTCGAAGCACATGCGAAGGCGCTTGCAAGGGGCGTACCAGGCGCAAATTCCCTGCAATGCCATGGGTGCGCCCCTGGACGATCTGCCGCTTCGGTCCGGCAAAGGAGGAGCACTGCACGGTTTTCGTGCGCGCACCAAATGGAACACGCAAAAGCGCCCTACGGAGGGGCGTCGTCAGTGGCGGCGCATGACCGCGAGCTGCCCCTGGAGGGTTACCTGCTCGGCGCTTTTGACGAGCACGGGACAGTGCTCGGCGATACCCAATGCCTGCAGCGCGGCGGCGTAATGAGCGACCAGGGCGGCCTCCCCGGCCAGCATGATGCTGCTCGGCAGGCGATCGCAGAGTTCGCGGCACTCGGCCCCGATCAGCAGGCCGCTCAGGTAGAAGCCGTTCTCCTGCCTGGAAGCCTTGTTGAACAGGTCGTTGGTGCGCACCGAAAAGGCGCTGTGCAGCAGGTCGCCCTGCCGGCCGGTCAGCACGCCCTTGTCAAACCACCGCCGGTGGTGCTCATCCTCCAGCGCCCCGCCTTTTTCGATGGAATTCGCCAGGATGCTCTGGCTTGAAAGCAGGGAAAAGAATTCCCCCGTCATGTAGGTCTTCAAGCGCCGGGCCAACCCGTTTTGGACCACGACGTGCTTGGCATGCGTGCCGGGATGCAAGAACAACTGCTCCTGCGCCGTGGTTTCGAACCGGCAGCCCACCAGCTGCGTTTCCTCGCCGCGCATGACATCGTCCTCGCTGCAAGCGCCCGAGATCAGCAGGATGGGATGCGCGAAATCGGCCGAGGGCGGGATGACCTTGGTGTGCAGGTCGGAGCCGTCGATGGCAAACGGCATCGGCTTGTAGGGCAGCTCTTCCATTCCCAGCGTGGAGGACGCCATGCCGGACATCACGACCGGAACCCCGGCCAGCGGGAATTTCGACGAGGCTGCGAGCCTGTCCAGATGGTTTCGGACCACCGCGCGGTAGAAGTCGATCCGTCGCTCCGGCGGCTGGGCCGTCTTCTGCCACAGGCCGGCCGTCGCCGCCGTTCCCTCTGCCGACGCTTCTTCCGCCAGCACCGCGAGCCCGTCGCACTTCACCAGCCGCAGCCGGAACGACGAGGTTCCCCAGTCGCAGCCGAGGAAATGCGTGGCGTGGCCGAAGCTCATGGCACAGGGACCGCTCACCATTCCGCAACGCTGCCGTCGGGGTTGCGCCACAGGGGGTTGTGCCAGTCGTGGCCGACCGCGGCCCGTTGCCGGACGTACTCTTCGTTCACCTCGATGCCCAGGCCGGGGCCATCGGGAATACGGACGAAGCCGTTTTCGTAATCGAAGACCGACTTGTCGTTCAGGTAGTCGAGCAGGTCGTTCTCGACGTTGTAATGAATGCCCAGGCTCTGCTCCTGGATGAAGACGTTATGGCAGCTCGCGTCGATCTGCAGGCAGGCGGCCAGCGCGATGGGCCCCAGCGGGCAGTGCGGCGCCGCCGCGACGTCGAAGGCCTCGGCCATGGAAATGATCTTCTTGCATTCGGTGATGCCGCCGGCGTGCGAAAGGTCGGGCTGGATGATGTCCACGTAGCCATCGATCAGCAACTGCTTGAAATCCCAGCGCGAGAACATCCGCTCGCCGGTGGCGATGGGGATGGCGCAGTGGCGGGCGATCTCCCGCAGGGCCTCGTTGTTCTGCGGCTGCACGGGTTCCTCGATGAACATGGGCCGGTAGGGCTCCAGTTCGTGGGCCAGCACCTTGGCCATGCCCTTGTGGACCCGGCCGTGGAAATCGATGCCGATGCCCAGGCCGGGGCCGCCGGCCTCGCGCACGGCGGCGACGCGTGCCAGCGCCGCGTCGATCTTGGTGTGGGAGTCGATGTAGCCCATCTCGTCGGTCGCGTTCATCTTCACGGCGGTGAAGCCCTTGGCCACCATTTCCCTGGCCGCGACGCCCACGTGTTCGGGCCGGTCGCCGCCGATCCACGAGTAGACCTTCACCGAGTCGCGGGTCCTGCCGCCGAGCAACTGGTGAACGGGGGCGCCGTGGTATTTGCCCTTGATGTCCCACAGCGCCTGGTCGATGCCGGCGATGGCGCTCATCAAAATGGGCCCGCCCCGGTAGAAGCCGCCGCGGTACATCGCCTGCCAATGGTCCTCGATCTGGAGCGGATCCTTGCCGCTCAGATACCCCATCAGTTCGGTCACCGCCGCGCCCACCGTGGCGGCCCGGCCTTCGATGATGGGCTCGCCCCAGCCGCTGAGGCCGGTGTCGGTCTCGATCTTGAGAAACAGCCAGCGCGGGGGCACCTGGAAGAGCGTGAACCGGGCAATTTTCATTTTCGGGACTCGTTCAAGCGGAAGTGGTGACGATCCGCACGAATTCCCTGGCCCGTGCCGTCAGCTCTTGCATGCCCTCCAGGGTGGCAGGCGTGCGGCTATTGACCAGGCTGCTGCCCAGTCCAAAGGCCGCGGCGCCGGCCTGGCGAAATGCTCCGATGTTGTCGAGCGAGACGCCGCCCGTGGGCATCAGGGGAATGAAAGGTAGCGGGCCCGCCATCTCCCTGAAATAGGCCGCACCCACGGAAGCGGGAAACACCTTGACGATGTCGGCGCCGTGCTCGTAGGCCGACAGGATTTCGGTGGCCGTGAAGGCCCCGGGAATGCTGACGGCGCCATAACGCCTGGTCATCCGGATGGTTTCCTTGTCGAGGGTCGGGGAAATGATGAATCTCGCACCCGCCAGCAATGCGGCACGTGCCGATTCCGCATCGAGCACGGTGCCCGCGCCCACCAGCAACCGATCGCCCATCGCGCCTGCAAGCGCTTCGATCGAGGCCAGCGCGCCGGGCGAGTTCAGCGTGATTTCCATCGTCCGGATACCGCCCTCCACGAGCGCCAGGGCGATTTTTTGCAAATCGCCGGGATTGGCGCCCCGGATGATCGCGACGATTTTGTGTTCGAGGATGTGTGAGAGCGGTGTCATGGTTCATCCATTGAAACGTAATTCACGTTCTTGCGCCATAGCCTTGGAAGAGGGTTGTTCGACACTTTCATGGCCGACAGCTCTTCAGCGCAAACGCCCACAGCAAAGAGGCCTTGGACAGAGTAGGCTGCCTACCGGCTGGTTGCCCGAATCCGGTCGTGCAGCCCCTTCACAGTTCTCTACTTTTACGCCATGGTCGCTCAATTTGTTTTTGCAACGGGTATCGAGAACAGCAACCCCACGATCCAGAACGGCCGTCTACGGGTGGATGAGCTGGAAAAATGCGGCCACTACAAGCACTGGCGTACTGATTTCGATCTGGTGCAGGACATGGGCATCTCGTTCCTGCGCTACGGGCCACCGCTGCACACCACATTCCGGGGACATGGTCGGTACGATTGGTCGTTCGCCGACGAAACTTTTGCCGAACTGCACCGGCGCAACATCATGCCGATCGTGGACCTGTGCCACTTCGGCGTGCCTGACTGGGTCGGAAACTTCCAGAATCCGGACTTTCCCGAGCTGTTCGCCGGCTATGCGCGCGACTTCGCGGCCCGCTTCCCCTGGGTGCAGCTCTACACGCCCATCAACGAGATGTACATCTGCGCGACCTTCTCGGCGCTGTATGGGTGGTGGAACGAGCAGCTGCAGAATGACCAGGCCTTTGTCACGGCCCTCAAGCACATCGTGAAGGCCAACGTGCTGGCGATGCGCGCCATCCTGGAGGTGCGCCCCGACGCGCTCTTCATCCAGAGCGAATCGTCGGAATACTTCCATGCCGAGAGTCCGGCGGCCATCAAGCCGGCCGAGTTGCGCAACTCCAAGCGCTTCCTGTCGCTGGACCTCAACTACGGCCGGCGCGTCGACTCGGAGATGTACGAGTACCTGATGGACAACGGCATGACGCGCGAGGAGTACCATTTTTTCCTCGACAATAATTTGAAGCACAACTGCATTATGGGCAACGATTATTACCAGACCAATGAACACCTGGTGTCGGATAACGGC
>JAQGLP010000574.1 GCA_028292835.1 Variovorax sp. | reverse complement strand
AAAACTCATCGCCGGCCCGGGCGTGTATATCTGCGATTCCTGCATCGTCGTCTGCAAGGACATCCTCGACAAGGAACTCGAGGAAGAGGGCCAACCCCCTCTTCCCAAGCTCACCGTCCCCCGGCCGGGCGATATCTTCCGCCACTTGGACGACTATGTCATCGGCCAGGACCACGCCAAAAAAGTCCTCGCCGTCGCGGTCGCCAACCACTACCGGCGCATCCAGCAAAAGATGAAGGACGACGAGGAAAGCGCCAACTTTCCTCCCAAAACCAAGTCCGACGAAAAGTATCCTGACGTCACCATCGAGAAATCCAACGTCCTCCTCATCGGCCCCACCGGTTCCGGTAAGACATTGCTGGCCAAGACCATGGCCAAGTTGCTAAACGTCCCGTTCAGCATCGCCGACGCCACCACCCTCACCGAAGCCGGCTACGTGGGCGAGGACGTGGAAAACATCGTCCTCCGCCTCCTGCAAAACGCCGACTTCGATGTCCGCCGCGCGGAGATGGGCATCATTTACATCGACGAAATCGACAAACTCGGCCGTAAAACCGAAAACGTCAGCATCACCCGCGACGTCAGCGGCGAGGGCGTCCAACAGGCCCTCCTGAAAATCCTCGAAGGCACCATCTGCAACGTCCCCCCTCAGGGCGGACGCAAGCATCCCCAACAGGAATACATTCAGGTCGACACCTCGAACATCCTCTTCATCTGCGGCGGAGCCTTCGTCGGCCTCGACCAAATGATCACCCGCCGCCGTGGCAAAAACGTCATGGGCTTCGGAGCCGTCACTGACAACCACGCCCGCCTCCAAACCCCCGCCAGCGAAGCCCTCAAACACGTCCTCCCCGAAGACCTCCTCGGCTTCGGCCTCATCCCGGAATTCATCGGCCGCCTCCCCGTCCTCAGCACCCTCGCCCCCCTCACCGAGGAAGACCTCCTCCGCATCCTCAGCGAGCCGAAAAACAGCATTATCCGCCAATACAGCAAAATGCTGGAACTCGAAGGCGTCGAGCTCCAAGTCACCCGCGACGGCATGCAAGCCCTTGCCGCCGCCGCCCTCAACCGCGGCACCGGCGCCCGCGCCCTCCGCTCCATCTTTGAGGCCCTCATGCTCGACGTCATGTTCGATGTCCCCGGCCGTGACGACGTCAAGTCCGTAACCATCAACCGCCAAGTCGTCGAAGGCGAAAAACCCGCCATCCTCAAAAAGCGCAAACGCCCCTCCCAAAACGCCGCCTAACCCGCCACCCTGGAGCAGAGTAGTCCGCACAGTCCTCTGTGCGGTCCTCAAAGATCGGCCCCCCAAAGCCAAGGCAGCATCAAGCTCCGGCACCAGTGCGCTCCTTGGCCTGGCCATGGCCCGTGGATGGCTTCCAAAATCCCAGTGCTCGGGAACCTTTCGTCTGTATTCCCGGATTACCGTCAGCCCAAGCGCGTGAGCCGTTCCAAAACGGTGGCGATCACACCGACCCGTCCTGTCGAACTTTTGTTTTCCTATTGATAATCAATTGGTTAGTTGTGGTTTTTTCTATCTTGAATAACCTTGGTTGGATTGAGCTGTATTGTTGAACAAAATCATTGGCTTTACGGGCGAATTGGTGCATTGATGGGCGGAAATTCAATCAGATAGCGACTTGAGCCTGATCAAAAACAAACAGGGGGTCATAACTGGTTCTCGATCAAGGGGGTGCCGAATCCATCAAGGTTTCGGCACTAGGTTTCCGAAATTTCCTGCCCGCGTTTCTGTGATCGATGGTTTTCACCAGCCATTGCGGAGAATGCTTCTGGTGGCCTCTCTTTGCGTCCTCAATGGCTGGTCGCGGGCTCAAACCTTTCCCTTTGTTCAAGATGCGCCGAGTTCCTCCTGGAATGGGGACCTCTACACCCTGACCATTCATGGCGGCACTTTGGGGCGCACCTATTTCATGCAATGGTCCGGGAATCTGACGGAATGGATTTACTTGCCTTGGATGGAGACCGGAAACGGGAGCGATATTTCGTTGTCCCCGGATATCACACAGACCAGCCGGAATTTTTTCAAGCTGCTCTATTCTGATAGTCCGGGCAGCGACTTTGACAACGATGGTCTATCCAATTCCGATGAAGTGAAAATCCATGGATTGGACCCCTTCAATTCCGACTTCGACGGAGACGGAATGCCCGATGGATGGGAAATCATGCACGGATTGAATCCCAAAAGCGCCGGAGACGCCCAAAGCGACCTCGACGTCAGCGGTGTATCGAATCTGGAGGAATTTCAAAACGGCACCGATCCAACAATATCCGACACCGACGGTGATTCAATAACGGATTCCGCCGAAGTCCTTTTTGGTGACAATCCTCTTCTCGCCCCTCAGCCCCCATTCCATTCCGTGACGGGCCTGACAATCCATACCCCGCTTTGGAGCCGTTGATCCCCCAAACAGTTGAGTTATTTATGCCGCCGCGCCCTGGTCTTCTTTCTGTTTTTGTTTGGGGCAAGCATGCCCGTCACGTTCTTTGGTTGATCCTTTGTGGATCGGGTTTGTTTATGGAAACGGCACGATCACAGGGACCCTATTACACTCATAATTTTCCGGATGAACACCCTATCGAGATTTCGGCCGAGGGTGGCGTGGTATACCACACCAGTCATTCTGCTGATGCTCCCCCAATCGAGCCGGTTTACCCTCCCGGTATGATCCCGGGCGAAACGGTCGGATGGCGCTTCGACGGCAATTTTGGAGCGCAGTTCTACCGGGCAACCATCAGTGGAATTTGCCCCGGGAACTGG
>JAQGLP010000493.1 GCA_028292835.1 Variovorax sp. | reverse complement strand
CGGTCATGTCGCCATCGGCAACCGCTGGTACCGCTGGTTGTGCGAGCGCGACGGGCTCGACCCCGTCGCGCACTACCGCGTGCTGCTGCGCCGCCACGAAGCGCCGCGCCCGCGCCCGCCCTTCAACCTGGAAGCGCGCGCCCGCGCGGGCTTCACCGCCGAGGAATTGAGCGCGCTGCCCGAGGCAGACTGACGCGGACGCCGCCACCAGGCTGCGCTTCAGCCGCGCGGATGGTGCTGGGCGTGCAGCAGTTTCAGCCGCTCGCGCGCCACGTGCGTGTAGATGGTGGTGGTCGAGATGTCGGCATGGCCCAGCAGCAGCTGCACCGCGCGCAGGTCGGCGCCGTGGTTGAGCAGGTGGGTGGCGAAGGCGTGGCGTAGCGTGTGCGGCGACAGCGGCGCATGGATGCCGGCGGCGAGCGCGTGCTTCTTGACGATGATCCAGAACATCACGCGCGTCATGCCGGCGCCGCGCGCCGTCACGAACAGGTCGAGGCTTTGCTGGCCGTCCAGGATCAGCGGTCGCGCGTCGGCCAGATAGCGCTCGATCCAGCGCCCCGCCTCGCCGCCAAAGGGCACCAGCCTCTCCTTGTTGCCCTTGCCGAGCACGCGCAGCACCCCGTCGTTCAGGCTCAGCTCGATCACCTTGAGCGTCACCAGTTCGCTGACGCGCAGACCGCTCGCGTACATCAGCTCCAGCATCGCGCGGTCGCGCAGACCGAGCGGCGTATTGAGCTCGGGCGCGGCCAGCAGCGCCTCGACCTGCGCTTCGGACAGCGTCTTGGGCACGCGCAGCGGCTGGCGCGCCGGCATCAGGCGCAGCGTCGGGTCGGCCGCGATGCGCCGCTCGCGCAGCGCCCAGCGGAAGTAGCGCTTGAACACAGTGAGGCGTCGGTTCGCCGAGGTCGCCTTGCCGTGGTCGAGCAGGCGCGTCGCCATGTAGGCCTGCAGGTCCGGCTCGCATGCGGCGTCGAGCGCGGTGCCGCGCGACGCCAGCCAGCGGGCCAGCAGTTCGAGGTCAAGCCGGTAGGCGGCCAGCGTGTTTTTCGACAGCCCGTGTTCGAGCCACAGTGCGTCGATGAACTGGTCGATTTCCGGGGTGGCGAGAGAGACGTCTGGAACCGCTGACATGGGTGGGGAAAAAGCTCCGGAAAAGCGTTCGGCCGGCGCGCGGCGGCCGCGAAAAAAAGCCGTCCGCATCCACGGACGGCCGGGAGGCCGAGGATCGGCCGGAACGCCCGCGTGCGGGACGGCGCGATGCCCGCTGGCTACTCCAGTCTGAGCTTTTGCTTGGCGACGACCTGCTTGTAGACGGCAAGCTCGGCCTTGATTTGCGCCGCGAACTGCTCGGGCGTATTGCCCACGATGATGGAGCCGGTGTCCTCGATGCGTTTCCTGACGGCCGGATCCTCCAGCGATTTCTTTACCCCGGCGTTGACCTTGTCGACCACTTCCTTCGGCAGGCCCTTGGGGCCGAGGATGCCGTAGTAAGCCAGCCGGTTCACCGGCTCAAGCCCGACTTCCTTGAATGTCGGCACATTGGGCAGTTCCTTCAGGCGCGACGGGGCGCACACGACGATCGCCACCAGCTTGCCGCTCTTGATGAAGGGCAAGGCGGAAGGCAGGTTGTCGAAGATGATGGGCACCTGCCCCGCCACCGTATCGTTGAGTGCCGGGCCTGCGCCACGGTACGGAATGTGCGTGATGAAAGTGGTGGTGAGACTCTTGTAAGTCTCCATCAGCATGTGCGTGATACTGCCCGTGCCTGGCGTGGCGTAGGAATACTTGCCGGGATTCTTCTTGATCTCGGCAACGAACTCCGCGTAATCCTTGGCTGGAAAGGCGGGATTGACCGCAATGACATTCGGCGTCGCGGCAATGTTGATGATCGGCGTGAAGTCGTTGATGGGGTCGTAGGGCGTCTTCGGATTGATGGCCGGGTTGGCGGCGGTGCTCGAGACGGTGGCAATGCCGAGCTTGTAGCCATCGGGCGCGGCACGCGCCGTCTCTGCCGCACCGACGATGCCGCCGCCGCCCGCCCGGTTGACCACCACCACCGGCTGGCCCAGCACCCGGCCCAGCGGGTCGGCCATCACGCGCGCGATGATGTCGGTGGTGCCCCCGGGAGCGAACGGCACGCTCAGCTCGATCGGCTTGTTCGGGTAACCCTGCGCCAGGACAGGAGCGGCTGCAGCCAACAAAAATGCACTGCCTCCGAGGGCCAGCCAGAAACGTCGATGCATGCTGCGAATCCTTCAGTTGTGAGAAACAGAAAAGGATCGCATCCTAAAAGCAAAGCCAGCCGTTCTACGGGGTGAACAACCCGTTCACGGGAAAACCCGTAGCGATCGCCTGAGGAGCGTCAATGCAGGTGACGCGGGCGTCGACCGCCGCCATGGCCTCCGGCGCCCGGACCGCCACCGCCACCGCCCCGGGGGTATTTTCCGATTTCCAGGGAATTGACCAGGGCGTCGAAGCGCTCGCCGAACAGCTTGTCGATCTCGCCCACCACGCCGCCAAGTTCGGCGCCATCGAAATGCCGCTCCATCAGGTTGACGACATCCTCCACCAGCAGGTCGCGCTGCACCTGCATGATAGCCGCCGGGTTGGGGCCGACAAACATCATGACGAAGTCGTCGCGCGACTCCTCGTCGGGGTCGCCCTCGTCCTCGTCGAAATCGGTGTCGTAGAAGGTGACCTCGATCGCCGCGCCCTGCTCGGCGAGTTCGTTGAGGGCCATGCACATCTCGTCGAGGGCTTGGCGGAAATCATCGTCGCCGGCCACGGTCCAGCACATCTGGAGCGTGTGCTCCTTCTGCTCGAACAGGATGCCGGGTTCTTCTTCGTAGACGCTGTTGGCGCCATCGGCCAGCGAGCGGGCACCGGCGTATTTCCACAGCGGTTTGAGCGCTTCCTGGATCTGCTCGAAGGTCACGTCGGAACGCAGCGGCACATCGCCGTGCACATGAATTTCAAACGGAGCGTTGTAGCGAGGCATGTCTTGCTCCCTTAGAGGTTGGTGCCCGGAACCGGGGTCGAACCGGTACGCCCCTTGTGCAGGAAGCGGCGGATTTTAAGTCCGATGTGTCTACCAATTTCACCATCCGGGC
>JAQGLP010000490.1 GCA_028292835.1 Variovorax sp. | reverse complement strand
GCGCTCGAACATCCAGCGCCGATCGCTGTCGCGCTCGACGCGCACCTTGGGCTGGCTGGCGCTGAGCGAGCCGATGGCCAGCGTGTGCCGGACCATGTCGACCTCGGTGTCGGCAAGCTCGAATTGGCCGATGCTGGCCAGCGCGGTCTTGTCCTGCGACAGTGCGAGCCCATCGACCCGCAGGCGCGGGGCTTTCAGGCGCAGGCCGGACGGCTGCCAAGCCACGTCGATGGCGCCGCTCAGCTTGCCATCGAGCGTGGGCTGCAGACTCTGCGCCAGGTACGGCGCGGCCAGGGCCAGCGAGAGCGCCGACACCTCGGCCTTCAGCTCGGCTTCCTTGTCGGTCGCCTGCCCGGTGAACTTGAGCTGGGCGCCCTGCAGCGCCATCGCGCCGTTGAAGTGTGCCGGCTCACGCATCGGCCATGTCACGGCCCGGGCCTGCAACTCAAGCTGCGAGGCAGTCAGCTGGGCGGCCGGACGCGTCGTCGCGTCGTGCCAGGTGATGTTGCCGCGCTGCAGTGCGATCTGGTCCAGCTGCACGTGCCAGCCCGGCTTGTTGGGGTCTTTCAAGGTGCCGGTACTTGCCGGATGGGCATCAGCGGCTGCATTTTTGATAGCACCGGTCGCCGGGTCGGCGGCCAGCAGGTTGAGCTTGCCGGCCGCGTCGCGCGCCACGGCAAGCTCGGGCGCGACCAGCGCCACGGCCGACAGGTGGGCATGCTGCTCGAGCGGCCGTACGCTGGCCAGGTCGAGCCTGAGCGATTCGAAGGCCAGCAACTCGCCACCCCGGGCATCGGCAAGCTTCGCATCGTGCGCCGTGACGCTGCCGCTGAGCTTCAGACCGCCGCTCTCACCGCGCTCGAAATCGATCTTGAGGTCGGCATCGAGCGTGCCCGCGCGCACTTGCATCGGCAGGCCGGCCGGCAGGTAGCCGAGGTAAGGCGCGAGATCCAGTCCCTTGAAGTTCACCTGGGCGTCGGTCTTGCGGCTCGCGACAAAGGGCGTGGCCTGGGCAGCGGAATCGAAGCGGCTGCCATTGAGCACGAAGGCCAGCTTGGGCTCGGTCCTGATCTCACGCTGCGACGGGAGGTTGCTCAGGAAGGGCACCTGCAGCGTCAGCTCGCGCAGCCGGTGCGTGCGCTCGATGCGCTGGTCGGTGAAATCGAACGCGCCGCCCGAGACGACGATGTTGTGGAGCGCGAACTTCGGCGGCTCGCCCGCAGGTGTCGCCGGCCCGGCGGCCAGCCGGGCGAGGATGTCGTCGATGTCGTAGCTGCCGTCGGCGCGCCGCGTGAGTTCGATGGCCGGCGACTCGACCGCCAGGGCATCGATCACCGGCGCCAGACGCAGCACCGACTGCAGTGCGGCGTCCACGTAGATGCGCGCAACCCGCAGTTGCGGCCGGCTGCCGTCGGCGCTGGCGATACGGACATCGTTCAGGGCCATATCGAGCCTGAACGGATTGAACTCGACCCCTCCGAGCGTAACCTGACGCCCGAGCTTGGCACTGGCGATCTTCTGGATCTGGCTCTTGGCAATGGGAGGCACGGCCAGCCAGCTCAGCAGCAACAGCGCCAACAGCGACAGGACTGTGATGGCGGCCCGGCGCAGCCATCGGTGGGGTTTCAACGCCGTTGCTTTCATCGAAAGCGAGTGTGCCGCAAACACGCGGCGTTCAATTTGGCAAATCCAGTAACTTGATGTTGCAATGTCTTGCCATCTTGAACAAGAAAGCCCGGTGGTTGACGCAGGATCAGACCACCGGGCTTGATGGCTGGCCAAAGGCCCATGCCATCGGGTCGCGCAACCGGAAGAAGTTTCGTTCCAGTCAGGCTGGCGGCAAGAGATTGCCACCGGGGTGACCTTGATCGCACAACGTTCACCGGGCTTGGAGAACCCCGCCGAAGCTTGACCTTGGCCGAACGCCTGATCACTCAGGCAGGTACAGATTAGGCCTTGCTGGCACCCGATGCAAATCAGGTTCTCAATCGTTCAAAGGCAGTCGATTGGCCGATGAAACTGGATTCTTTAGATAGAAACAGGATGTTAAACATGATCTTTATTCTTGACCAGGTATTTAGGCGATCCTAAAATCCGCTCTGCTTCGCCAGATCGCCTGCTGGGAAGCCTTTCATGCGCCGGGTTCCCCGGCAACGGTCGGACGGCTGCGCTCCTTGTTCTTGTTCCTGCGCAGCACCGGCTTCCTACCAATCCAAGCGCGACGACCCCTCGACCTGCCACCCAGGGTGGCTGTATTCCGATGGCGCCGCACCGAAAGGAAGAGCGATGAAGCAAGCGATCTCGGCTTTCACAGAAGGGCTCAAGGCTTTCGCGTGCAGCGTGACCAAGGGGTTTTTCGAGATGATCCACAGTGGTTTTGCGTTGGTGGGCCTGGCCCTCGCCTTCGCTACGCTGGCCTTCGTGGCGCGTCCCGATCTGCGACAAAACGGCGAGCAGCAACTCATGGCGTGGCTGCAGTCTCGCAAACCCGCGCCTGAGGCAGTTCAGGAAGCGATCCCCCTGGAGCCGACCGCCGTCGAGCGCGCCACGGCGGCGAGCCCGCTGGACCTGCCCAAACAACAGGCTGCCGTGGCCTACTGGCTCAGCAAGAAGTACCGCGTCGCGGCCGAGCCCCTCAGCGTGCTCGTCTCCGAAGCCTATGACATCGGCGACCGGACCCGGCTCGACCCAACGCTCATCCTGGCCATCATGGCGATCGAGTCCAGTTTCAATCCGTTTGCCCAGAGCACGGTGGGCGCCCAAGGGCTGATGCAGGTCATGACGCGCGTGCACGGCGACAAATATGAAAGCGCCGGCGGCACACTGGCCGCCTTCGACCCGGTGACCAACCTGCGCGTGGGCGTGCGGGTGCTGCAGGAATGCATCGCGCGTGCCGGCTCGATCGAAGGGGGCCTGCGTTATTACGTCGGCGCGGGCAACCTGGTCGATGACGGCGGCTATCCGGCCAAGGTGATGGCCGAGCACCTGCGCCTCAAGCAGGTCGCCGCGGGCCGGACCGTCTCCGTCAACGCGCCACTGCTGCGCGCACAGGCACCCACTGCCGCCTCGCCCCTTGCAAAGACACGCGAGACCGCCCAGGAAATCGACAAGGTCGCCCTGCTTTCTCCGGTTTCCTGAGAGCGGCCACGGCCCCGCAGGGCCTCGGCTACACTCTCCGGGTACGCGACTGGCGATAGGCGCAGCCCTTTCAGGTGACTTGCGCTGACGTGGAATACGCAGCTGCGCTCTGCTGCAATGAACCACGGGGAAGCGTGCCGCCTGCCCTATCAACAGCAGGTGTTTCCGCCGTTCGCCTGGGCAGCCCTTGTTTGGTCCGAAGAACAAGGCGCACCGTCTTCAAAGGACTGCCATGTACCAACGCACACACCTCGTCGAACAGACCGATCCCGAAATCTGGGCCGCCATCCAGGCCGAGAACGCCCGCCAAGAACATCACATCGAGCTGATCGCGAGCGAGAACTACGCCTCGCCCGCCGTGATGGCGGCGCAGGGCTCGCAGCTCACCAACAAGTATGCCGAGGGCTACCCCGGCCGCCGCTACTACGGCGGCTGCGAAAACGTCGACGTGGCCGAACA
Source organism: Variovorax sp. (assembly GCA_028292835.1). Lineage (GTDB taxonomy): Bacteria > Pseudomonadota > Gammaproteobacteria > Burkholderiales > Burkholderiaceae_C > Variovorax. Next base: position 1,107 of record JAQGLP010000490.1, on the reverse strand, counting down.
GCTGGCGATCGATCGCGTCAAGCAGCTCTTCGGCGCCGACGCGGCCAACGTGCAGCCCCATTGCGGTGCTTCGGCCAACGAGGCCGTGATGCTGGCCTTCCTGAAGCCGGGCGACACCATCATGGGCATGAGCCTGGCCGAAGGCGGCCACCTGACGCACGGCATGCCGCTCAACATGAGCGGCAAGTGGTTCAACGTGGTGAGCTACGGCCTGAACGACCAGGAAGAAATCGACTACGACGCCATGGAGCGCAAGGCGCGCGAGCACCTGCCCAAGCTCATCATCGCGGGTGCCTCGGCCTACTCGCTGCACATCGACTTCGAGCGCTTCGCCCGAGTGGCGAAGGACGTGGGCGCGATCTTCATGGTCGACATCGCGCACTACGCCGGCCTGGTGGCGGCCGGCGTCTACCCGAACCCGGTGCCGCACGCCGATGTGGTGACATCCACCACGCACAAGAGCCTGCGCGGCCCGCGCGGCGGCATCATCCTGATGAAGTCGCAGCACGAGAAGGCCATCAACAGCGCCATCTTCCCCGGCCTGCAGGGCGGGCCGCTGATGCACGTGTTCGCGGCCAAGGCGGTGGCCTTCAAGGAAGCCTTGTCGCCCGAATTCAAGGCCTACCAGCAGCAGGTGATCAGGAACGCCCAGGTCGTCGCCGACACGCTGACCCAGCGCGGCCTGCGCATCGTGAGCGGTCGCACCGAGAGCCACCTGATGCTGGTCGACCTGCGCTCCAAGGGCCTCACCGGCAAGGAAGCCGAGGCCGTGCTGGGCAGCGCCCACATGACCATCAACAAGAATGCCATCCCCAACGACCCCGAGAAGCCGATGGTGACCAGCGGCGTGCGCATCGGCACGCCCGCCATGACCACGCGCGGCTTCAAGGACGAGGAAGCGCGCGCTACCGCCCACCTGATCGCGGACGTGCTGGAAAACCCGCGCGATGCGGGCAATATCGACGCTGTGCGCGCCAAGGTGCACGCCTTGACCAGCCGGTTTCCGGTGTACGGCTGATCCTTTCCTCGTGACCGCATGAAATGTCCTTTTTGCGGTCATGTCGATTCGCAGGTCGTTGAGACACGTGTTGCGGAAGATGGCGACTT
>JAQGLP010000445.1 GCA_028292835.1 Variovorax sp. | reverse complement strand
CGCTTCATCTCGGCGGCGTTCGGGTAATCGACGGTGTCGAGCGGGCGCAGCGCGCAGCAGCCCGCCACCAGGGCCGGCTGGCCGTTGTTGCGCACGAGCGGGGCGGTACGCACCGCGGCGGGGGTGGCGGGCGACGCGTGTGCGACGTCCACCAGCGCCAGCAGCAGCGCGCCGCGCGGTTCGGCGTAGTCGCCCGGGAGGCTGGCGAGCTCCTGCTCGAAGCCCTGGAAACCCAGGTCGATGCCGAGCGTGTCCGCATAGTCGCGGAAGATGCGGCGTGTCGCGTCGAGTTCGCCGGGCGTGGCGGGCGTGACCAGCGTAACGGTGGGCATTTCCATGAGCGGCAGCGGCCGCGATGCGGCGAAGCTCATGCGCGCAGCGACGCGATCCATGCCGCCTGCGCGGCGCACAGCGCGAACACGATCAGCGCGAAGATGCGGCTGACGCGGTCGTCGCGGCTCGGCGCCACCGTCGGCGGCGTTTCCTTGTCACCGGTGAGCATGGGCCGCACCAGCGTGCGCCGCCTGACGGCCACGTGGTAGAGCACCGCCAGCACATGCAGGCCGACCAGCGCGATCACGGTCCACTTGCCCCAATCCTTGTGCCAGCCGGTCGCCAGGCTGACGGTGGCGTCCGAGACAAAGCGCACGAGCGGCCCGGCCGAGGCGATCTCGTCGTCGGCCGTCAGCCCGCTGGCCACCTGCAGCGCGAGGATCGCCAGCACGGCGAACACCGAGAGCGAGCCGAGCGGGCTGTGGCCGATCAGGTGGTCCGGATGGCCGCGGCCGCGCAGGTAGGCCAGCAGCGGGCCGGGCCCGTAGAGGAAGGCGGCAAAGCGCGACCAGCGTCCGCCCACGAAGCCCCACACCAGCCGGAACATCAGCAGCGCCAGCACGCCGTAGCCGAGCCGGAAGTGCCACTCCATCGCGCCGCTCAACCCGGTCGCGAGCATGCCGGCCACGGCGATCGCCAGCGCCCAGTGGAACAGCCGGGTTGGCAGGTCCCAGACGCGCGTGCGCCGCAACGGGGGCAGGGCGTGCGGCGGCGGGGCGGCAAACGCGGTGGGGGAGCGGACGGGGGCCAGGGTCGGCTCGGGCGGAAGGGGCATGAAGTCGTCGGGTGGGTCGTGGGTGGCAGGCAGGCTCGCCGTGCCGGCAGGTGCGCAGATTAGCAAAGTCGGCGCAATCCGGCACGCCGGGGGTTGCTGCCGGGCGCGGCGAAGAAGCCCCTACACTGCGACGCGGCGGCGTCTCGCGCGCCACCCATCCCGTTCTCCCTGCCCAACTTTCTCTCTCGAAGGAACTCCTGATGAATCGCCTTGCCTCGTTCACGCTGGCTGCCGCCTGTGTCGTAGCCGCCCTGCCGGCCGCCGCCCAGTTCGCCAAGCCGGAAGACGCCGTCAAATACCGCCAGAGCGCGTTGTTCGTGATGGGGCAGCATTTCGGCCGGCTCGGCGCCATGGCCAACGGCCGCGTGCCCTACGACACCGCCGCCGCCACCGCGAACGCCGAGGTGGTGGCCCAGATGGCCCGGCTGCCCTGGGCCGGCTTCGCCCCCGGCACCGAGGGCGGCAAGGCCAAGCCCGAAATCTGGAAGGAGCAGGCCAACTTCAAGGAGCACGGCGACAAGATGGTCGCCGAGACCGGCAAGCTGCTCGTGGCCGCCCGCGCGGGCAACCTCGATGCGCTCAAGACCGCCTTCGAGCCGGCCGCCGCCAGCTGCAAGTCCTGCCACGACAGCTTCCGCAACAAGTAGGCGTCAGGGCGCTGCCGCCCGCGCGGCCGCCACGGCCCGGCTCAGGCTTGCGCCAGCAGCTGCTCGATCAGCTTGTGCAGTTCGGCGAAATCGGGCTCGCCGACATAGCGCTTCACGATCTCGCCGCGCTTGTTGACCACATAGGTGGTGGGGGTCAACTGCACGTCGCCCCAGGCCTTGGCCACTGCGCCGGTGTTGTCGATCGCCACCTTGAACGGCAGCTTGCGCGTCTCGGCGAAGTTCACCACGTAGCTCGGCGGGTCGTAGCTCATGGCGACCGCCAGCGTGTCGTAGCCCTGGCCCTTGTACTTGTCGTAGGTGGCGATGACCTTGGGCATCTCGGCCACGCAGGTGACGCAGCTGGTGGCCCAGAAGTTGACCAGCGTGACCTTGCCCTTGAGGTCGGCGGCGCTCTGCTGGCTGCCGTCGAGCAGCACGAAGGTCGAGGCCGGCGCTGTCTCCACGCCCGAGGTGAAGTACACCCCGGCGCCCACGGCCAGTGCGATGGCGACGGCGGCAGCGTAGACGGTTTTTTTCATGGTGGACGGATGGAATGAAGCTGGCGATTTTAGGCGCCCGGGATGATTCGCGCTGCCCGGGGGCTTCGGCGCGACAGCCTGATGGTTCTGGCCCGGCCTGACCGGTCCGGTCCGGTCCGGTGCGCCCTAAACTTCACGCGATGGCATTTTCCTTTTTCCGCATGGCGCCGGCCGCGCTCGTCGCGGGCCTGCTGGCGGCGGGCTGCAACCCGACCTTCAACTGGCGCGAGGCACCGCTGGGCGGCGACGGGCTGGTCGTCCTGCTGCCCTGCAAGCCCGACCGCGCCACGCGCGACGTGACGTTGGCGGACGAGCGGGTGGCGCTCGAAATGGCGGGCTGCGAGGCCGGCGACGCCACCTTCACCGTGGCGCGTACCGTGGCGCGCGATGCGCCGCAGGCGACGGCCCGGCTGCATGCCTGGCAGGCCGCCCTTGCCGCCAACCTGCGCGACGCGGCGCCGCAGGAAAGTCCGGCGACAGTGGCCGGCGCCGTCGCCGCGCCGGCTCCGGTGCGTATCGTCGCAAGCGGCACCGACGCGCAAGGCCGGCCAGCGCAGTCGCAGAGCCTGTGGTTCGCCGGCCCGGTCCGTGGCGGCCCGCCGGGTGCGCTGGCGCTCTACCAGGCGAGCGTGCTGGGCCAGCCGCGCGAGCCCGAGGCCGTGGCGACTTTCTTTGCGGGCCTGCGATTGCCCTGAGCCAGGCGCGTCCCATGAATTCCGCCTGTTGCAGGGCGGGCAGGGGCCGCGATTCATTGTTTCGACAGCACCACCCCGCATAATTGGCGGCTCTGCCGCTTGCGGTTTCGTTTCTTTCGTTCGCAATGAACAGCATTTTCATCATCGCGCATGCACCGCTGGCCCAGGCCCTTCGGGAGTGCGCGCTGCATGTGTTCCCCGACTGCGCGGCGTCGATCGGCGCGTTCGACGTGCTGCCCGACAGCCCGGCCGAGGAGACGCTGGCCGCCGCGCGCCGTGCGCTGGCCCCCCTGCAGCGCGCGCCGCAGGACCGGGTGCTGGTGCTGGCCGACGTGCTCGGCGCCACGCCCTGCAACGTGGCGCGGCGCCTCATCGACGATACGTGTTCGCGGCTGGTGGCAGGCGTCAACCTGCCGATGCTGCTGCGCGCGGTCTGCTACCGCAACGAACCGCTCGACGCGCTGGTGGAGCGCGCCATCGCCGGCGGCATCGCCGGCGTGCTGCAGGTGGCCGCAGCCCCTCCACGGGAATCCGACGAGACAACGACCCTGCCGTGATCAAGACCTCCGTCACCATTGCCAACAAGCTGGGCCTGCACGCCCGCGCCTCGGCCAAGCTCACCAAGCTGGCGGGCGGCTTTCCTTGCGAGGTCTGGCTCGCGCGCAACGGGCGCCGCGTCAACGCCAAGAGCATCATGGGGGTGATGATGCTGGCCGCCGGCCTGGGGACCAGCATCGAGATCGAAACCGACGGCGAGCAGGAGCGCGAGGCGATGGATGCACTGCTGGCGCTGATCGCCGACAAATTCGGGGAGGGCCAGTGACTTTCTCGCTACAGGGCCTGCCGGTGGCGCGCGGCATCGCCATCGGGCGCGCGGTGCTGGTGGTGTCGAGTCGCCTCGACGTGGCGCACTACTTCGTCAAGGCCGACGAGGTCGACCACGAGATCGACCGCGTGCGCCGCGCCCGTGACGCCGTGGCCGACGAGCTGCACCGGCTGCAGGGCAATGTCGCCCTGCTGGGGCCGAGCGAGGCTCCGCACGAACTCGCCGCGCTGCTCGAAGTGCACCAGATGCTGCTGCAGGACGAGGCACTGAGCGACGGCGTCAAGAACTGGATCGCCAACCGCTTCTACAACGCCGAGTGGGCGCTGACCACGCAGCTTGAAATCATCGCGCGCCAGTTCGACGAGATGGAGGACGAGTACCTGCGCGAGCGCAGGGCCGATCTGGAGCAGGTGGTCGAGCGCATGCTGCGCCACATGCGTGGCACCGCCGCCGTGGTGGCGCCGCCGCCGCCGCGCCGCAAGGGCACGGCCGGCCACGAGGGGGGCGACCCGACCGCCGGCGACATGCTGGACGCGCCACTGGTGCTGATCGCGCACGACCTGTCGCCGGCCGACATGCTGCAGTTCAAGCAGAGCGTGTTCGCGGGCTTCGTCACCGACGTGGGCGGGCGCACCTCGCACACGGCCATCGTCGCGCGCAGCATGGACATCCCCGCGGTGGTGGGCGCGCGCAGCGCCAGCCAGTTGGTGCGGCAGGACGACTGGATCATCATCGACGGCGAT
>JAQGLP010000436.1 GCA_028292835.1 Variovorax sp. | reverse complement strand
GCCGTTGAAGGTTTCCATCAGGTTGGCGGCGAGCGGGCTGCCCAGCATCAGCGACAGCGCTGAGGCCGACACGAAAAAGGCCAGCGCCTTGCCGCGCCGGTGGGCGGGCAACCAGTAGGTCAGGTAGAGGATGACGCCCGGCTGCAGGCCGGCCTCGAACGCCCCCATCAGGAAGCGCAGCACATAGAACTGCACGGGCGTCTGCACCCAGGCCATCACCACGCTGATGATGCCCCAGCCGATGGTGATACGCATGATGGTCTTTTTGGCGCCGATCCTCTGCAGCAGCAGGTTGCTCGGCACCTCGAAGAAGAAGTAGCCGAAGAAGAAGATGCCTGCCCCGGCACCGTAGACCGCGTCGGACCACTGCAGGTCGCTCATCATCGAGAGCTTGGCAAAGCCGACGTTGACGCGGTCGATCCACGCCAGGAACCAGATGAGGGTCAGGAAGGGAACGAGGCGCCAGACGATGCGCTTGAAGGTAATGTCGCGTTCGGCAAGCGTGTCTCCGGGCACGCCCGCCTGCGCGGGTGAGAGTGCGTTGTTGTTCATGTTGTTTTCCTCTTGAAATGAGCGCGTGGATCATTGAGCAGACTGGGCGACGCGGAAAGGGCGCCACGGTAATATCTCGAATAAACACCGCCACATGGGCCGCGGGCCGCGTGCTTGGCGCCGGGCACACCGGCCACCTGAATGAATCCATCCTCCCACCTGCTCGACACCCAGATGATGCTGGCGCTCAAGACGCTGCTGACCGAGCGCAGCGTCACACGCACGGCGGTGCGCCTCAACCAGTCGCAGCCTGCGGTTAGCGCGACGTTGCGCCGCCTGCGCACTATCTTCGGTGACGAGCTGCTGGTGCGCAGCGGCAACGCGATGGTGCCCACGGCCCGTGCGCTGGAGCTGGAGCGGTCGCTCTGGCTGGTGCTGGAGGAAATCGACCGCATGTTCGCCGGCAGCGATGCCTTCGAGCCCGCCACGACGCCGCAAACCTTCAATGTGGGCTGCCCGGACTACCTCACGACGGTCTTCGTGGCGGGCGTTGCGCAGGTCATGCGGCGCGAGGCGCCATCGGCACGTCTCACGGTGCATCCGCTCGGTCCGGACTACGACTTCGAGCGTGCGATGGCGCACGGCGAGATGGACGTGGTGATCGGCAACTGGCCCCAGCCGCCCGAGCAACTGCACATGGCGCCGTTGCTGACCGACGACATCGTCTGCCTGATGTGGCGCGAGCACCCGCTGGCCCAGGGCGCGCTGACGCAGGCCCAGTACCTGGCGGCACCGCACGTCGTGCCGCTACCGTTCTCGTCCACGCACCGCGGCGTCATCGACCAGCACCTGGCCAGCCTGCGGCTGTCGCGCAGCGCGCGCGTGACGGTACCTTTCTTCAGCATGGCGCCGCACATGCTGCCCGGCACTGACCTGATCTTCACCATCAGCCGGCATTTCGCGAACCACTACGCCGCCATGTTGCCGCTGGCCGTGGTGCCGTGCCCCATCGACTACCCGCCGATGCGCTTCTATCAGCTTTGGCATCCCCGGGCCCACCATGCGCCGGCCCAGCGCTGGCTGCGCCAAGTGCTGGCCGAGGTGGCGCAGCGGATTCTCTTGCCGACCCGGGCGCTTGACGAAACCTGCTGACAGCCGCTCGGCAGGGAACTCGATTGCCGCCGGGGCGGCTGGCGGCGCCGTTGGAAGCCACGGAGCGGCATGGGAGCCGGCCGCGCTACCCCAGGTGCGTATGCCGCTCGCCGCCGACCTCGGTTTCCATCTCGGCCAGACCGCGCAGGATGCCGCAGTGGTCCGGTGCCTGCTTGCTCTGGCATTGCTCGCGCAGGCTGCCGAGTTGCCGCTGGAGCTGCCGCAACTCCTCGATGCGCGCCTCGACATGGCCGATGTGCGCGTCGAGCAGGGCATTGACGGCGCCGCAGTCTTGGGCCGGCACGTCGATGGCGCGCAGCAGGGCGCGGATTTCGTCGTGCGTCATGTCGAGCGCGCGGCAGTTGCGGATGAAGCGCAGGCGCTCGACGTGCGGCGGGCCGTAGCTGCGGTAATTGCCCTCGGTGCGGCCGGGCTCGGGCAGCAGGCCCTTCTTCTCGTAGAAGCGGATGGTCTCAGCGCTGCACTTCGCGGCGCTGGCGAGTTCTCCGATTTTCATGACGGGCTTCCTGACAATGGTTTGACCTTGTAGCGGCTTCAGGGTGTGTACTGCAATCTACACCGCAAAGGAAACCACGATGGGCCAACGCCATCCACCGCTTGATCGTCCGGACGGACACGCACATGGACATGGACACGAGCACGACGCTTCAAACGGACAGGGACACACTCATGAGAGCGCCGCCCCCGGTCCGGCCGGCGTCGGCGCAGCAGCATGCTGCTCCGTTGCCACGCCCGTCGTATCTCTCGCGCCCAGCGGACTGGCTGCGCCGCAGGCGCTGGCCGATGGCACCCGCACGGCGATGCGCATCAGGCAAATGGATTGCCCGACCGAGGAGGCGCTGATCCGCAAGAAGCTGGGCGGCATGGCCACCGTGCACGGCATGGAGTTCAACCTGATGCAGCGCGTGCTGACGGTGGCGCACGCTCCCAACGCGCTCGAAGCCGTGCTGGACGCGGTGCGCTCGCTCGGCTTCGAGCCCGAGCTGCCGGACGGCGCGGGACGGCTGCTCGTCCCCTCCGGCGAGGAGAAAAAGCCGCGTTGGCCGCTGGCGCTGGCCGGCGCGTGCGCCATCGCCTCCGAGGCAGTGCACTGGCTGGCGTTGCCCGGCTGGCTCGCGGCCGCACTCGCCGTCGCGGCGGTGGCCCTGTGCGGTCTCGGTACCTACCAAAAGGGCTGGGTCGCGCTGCGCCACGGCAACCTGAACATCAACGCGCTGATGAGCATCGCCGTCACCGGTGCGCTGCTGCTGGGCCAGTGGCCCGAGGCGGCGATGGTGATAGTGCTCTTCACCGTCGCCGAGCTGATCGAGGCCCGTTCGCTCGACCGCGCGCGCAACGCCATCGGCGGGCTGATGCAACTGGCCCCCGAGCAGGCCACCGTGCGGCAGGCCGACGGCGGCTGGCTGGCGGTCGCGGCGAGCAGCGTCACGGTCGGCAGCGTGGTTCGCATCAGACCGGGCGAGCGCATCGGGCTGGACGGCGAGATCGTCGCCGGCCGCTCGTCGGTCGACCAGGCCCCCATCACCGGCGAGAGCCTGCCGGTGGACAAGGGCGAGGGCGACGCCGTGTTCGCGGGCACCGTCAACCAGTCGGGCTCGTTCGACTACCGCGTGACGGCCGCCGCCGGCAACACCACGCTGGCGCGCATCATCCACGCGGTCGAGGAAGCACAGGGTGCCAAGGCGCCGACGCAGCGCTTCGTCGACCGTTTTGCCCGCGTCTACACGCCGGTCGTGTTCGCGCTGGCCGTGGCGGTGGCGGTGCTGCCGCCGCTCCTCGCGGGGGGCGGCTGGCACGACTGGATCTACAAGGCGCTGGTGCTGCTGGTGATCGCCTGCCCGTGCGCGCTGGTGATCTCGACGCCGGTGACCATCGTCAGCGGGCTCGCGGCGGCGGCGCGCCGGGGCATCCTGGTCAAGGGCGGGGTCTACCTGGAGGAGGGCCGCAGGCTGCGCTGGCTGGCGCTCGACAAGACCGGCACGATCACCCACGGCAAGCCGGTGCAGACGGATTTCGAGCTGTGCTCCGACGCGTCCTCAGGTCTCGGTGCCCCGGCGGATGCCGGGCGTTGCCAAAACCTGGCGGCGAGCCTCGCCGCGCGTTCCGACCATCCGGTGTCGCAGGCGGTGGCGAAGGCCGCCGGGGCCCACGGGCTGACGCGCGCGTCGGTGACTGATTTCGAGGCGCTGCCCGGGCGTGGCGTGCGCGGCGTGATCGATGGTCGGACGTACTCGCTCGGCAACCACCGGCTGGTGGAAGAGCTGGGCCGCTGCTTGCCGGCGCTGGAAGCCCGGCTCGACACGCTGGAGCGGCAGGGCAAGACAGTCGTGATGCTGGTCGACGACAAGCGGGTGCTGGCCCTTTTCGCCGTCGCCGACACGGTCAGGGATACGAGCCGCTCGGCCATCGCCGAACTGCATCGCCTGGGTATCAGGACCGTCATGCTGACCGGCGACAACACGCACACCGCCGAGGCCATCGCGCGACAGGTCGGCATCGACCAGGCGCGTGGCGGCCAGTTGCCCGAGGACAAGCTCAAGGCGGTCGAGAGCCTGGCGGCGGAGGGGCCGGCCGGCATGGTCGGCGACGGCATCAACGACGCGCCGGCTCTGGCGCGCGCGGCCATCGGCTTTGCGATGGGCCGGATGGGCACCGGCACGGCCATCGAGACGGCCGACGTGGCGCTGATGGACGACGACCTGCGCAAGATCCCGGCCTTTGTGCGCCTGTCGCAGGCCACGCACGCCGTGCTGGTGCAAAACATCGTGCTGGCGCTGGGTATCAAGGCCGTGTTCCTCGCGCTCGCGCTGACGGGGTGGGGAACGATGTGGACGGCGGTGTTCGCCGACGTGGGCGCGAGCCTGCTGGTGGTGGGCAACGGGCTGCGGCTGCTGCGCAAGTAAATTCCAGGGCGCATGAATTCCGTTTTCGACAGGCCCGATACCGTCCGTGCGCACGGCGGTCCCGATGCGCTCGGCGTTCCGCTGTACGACTTCTCCACCAACAGCAATGCCTGCGGGCCGTGTCCGGCCGCGCTGGTCGCCGTGCGGCAGGCCGACGCCACGCGCTACCCCGATCCACGCTACACGGCGCTGCGCGAGCGGCTGGCCGCGTTCCATGCGGTGGCGGCGACGCGCATCGTGTTGGCGGCCAGCGCCAGCGAATTCATCTTTCGCATGACCGCTGCCGTGGCGCGGCGCGGCGCCGTCGGGGTGGCGCTGCCGGCCCATGGCTACGGCGATTACGCACAGGCCGCCTGGGCCTGGGGTCTGCGCGCGGTGCCCGAACCGCGGCCGACAGCCGGGGCGTCCCTGATCTGGTGCTGCGACCCGTCGAGCCCCCTGGGACAGAGCGATGCCGCGCTGGGCGCTCGCATCGCCGCGCTGGCGCCGGACGCAAACTGCGTCGTCGACCTGGCCTACGCGCCGCTCCGGCTGGAGGGCGCGCCGGCCTGGGGTCCGGCCCACCGAGACCGCGTCTGGCAACTCTGGACGCCCAACAAGGCGCTGGGCCTGACGGGCGTGCGCGCCGCCTATGCGATTGCGCCCGCCGACGCCGGGCCGCTCGCGCAGGCGATGGACGCGCTGGCGCCATCGTGGCCCCTCGGCGCGCACGGCGTGGCGATGCTCCAGAGCTGGACCGAGCCCGCGACGCAGCGCTGGCTCGCCGTCAGTCTTGCCACCTTGCGCGACTGGAAGACCCGGCAGATCGCGCTGTGCGAGGAATGGGGTTGGCGTTGCGAGCCGGGCGTGGCCAATTTCTTCTGCGCCCGTCCGCCTGTGGCGGACGTCGCGTCGTTGTGCGCCGCCTTGCGCGCCGAGGGGCTGAAGCTGCGCGACACCGCCTCTTTCGGCTTGCCGGGCCATGTCCGCCTGGCTGCGCTGGCGCCGGCGGCACAGGCCGCGCTGCAGGTCGCCGTCCAGGAGATGCGCCAGGCCTTCAGTCCCCGGGTCCCTTGACTTTTCATGAATTTTCTGCCGGCATCGAAATTGCCCTGCTGGCCTGTGCCAAAGCCAATCATGAAACATTCGACCGCGCTTTGCGCTTCCCTGGACGATGCCGCTGAAGGACGGCACCGACGCTCGTGGCGGCGTGGCATCGTCTGGGCGATCGTTCTGGGCGGCCTGTCGGTCTTTGCCTGGCAGGCGGTGCAGGCGTTCGGCGCGGCCGACGTGCGCATGCGTGGCGCCGTGGTGGGCGGGCTGTTCGCCGCGCTCGCAACCTCGCTGGGCACGGTGCCGGTGCTGCTGTCGCAGCAGTTCTCGCAACGCAGCTATGACAGCATGCTGGGCTTCGGCGCCGGCGTGATGCTGGCGGCCAGTTCCTTCTCGCTGGTGATCCCGGCGCTGGCCGCCGCCCGGGCCCAGGGCGCCGGCGGCTGGGGCGCTGGCGCCATCGTGGGCCTGGGCATCCTGGCGGGCGCGGCGCTGCTGCTGCTGATCGACCGCACCGTGCCGCACGAGCACTTCGTCAAGGGTCTCGAAGGGCCGCAGGCGCGCGCGCTCAAGCGCGTCTGGCTGTTCGTGCTGGCGATCTCGCTGCACAACCTGCCCGAGGGGCTGGCCATCGGCGTTGCCTTCGCGGGCTCCGATCCGATCGGCGCGACCGCCCTGGCCACCGGGATTTCCATCCAGGACGTGCCTGAGGGCATGGTGGTCGCGGTGGCGCTGCGCAGCGTGGGTTACGGTCGCTGGCTGTCCGCCGGGCTGGGCGTGCTGTCGGGGCTGGTCGAGCCGCTGGCCGCCGTGTTCGGCGTCGCGGTGATCGGCATCTCGGCCAGCCTGCTGCCCTGGGGGCTGGCGCTCGCGGCGGGCGCCATGTTGTTCGTCATCAGCCACGAGATCATTCCCGAGTCGCACCGCCAGGGCCATGAGGCCTATGCGACGGGCGGGCTGATGCTGGGCTTCGTCGTGATGCTGCTGCTGGACACGGCATTGAACTGAGACACGGCTGCGGCCGCGAGGTCGCCACCGACCCGTTGCCGACGCGGCTCAGCCGCCTCCGGTCTTGTCTTCGGTACCGCTCTTGTCCTTCAGCTTGTCGTTGCGAACTTCCTTCATCAGGCGCTCGCCCTCGACATCCTTTCTGTCAATTGGCACGTCATCTTCCTGCGTGATCTCGGGTTCATCGTTGGTATGGGGCTTGCTTGGCGGGGCGGTCGGGTTCATGGAGCCTCCTGGGTTAAAAGAGTCATCTTGCCCAGTCCGCGCGCCGCCAGCGCCCGGGCAATCCGCCTAAAACCCGTCAGCCGGCACCGACATCGGCGATGGCGAGGAGATGCCGGTGATGCCGGTGATGCCGGAGGCATGATGGGGAGTCCTCTCACGTGGCGCGCGATTACCATCCGGCGTCGCTGTATCGAACGGGTTGGCGTCGCACACCGCGGCCCTGGCCTGCCTCGCGTTTCCAATTCCCTTGCCTGTCATGATTTTCCTTCCTTGCCGCAGCGCGCGGCGCCGCGCATGACCGCGCGCTGCGTCATGGTGCTGGGCACGTCCAGCGGTGCCGGCAAGAGCTGGCTCGCAACCGCGCTGTGCCGCTGGTATGCGCGCCAGGGCCTGCGCGTGGCGCCTTTCAAGGCGCAGAACATGAGCAACAACGCGCGCGTGGTGGCGCTGCCCGACCGTGCGCCGGGCGCCGATGCCGGAAGCGGGGGCGGCGAGATCGGCAGCGCGCAGTACTTCCAGGCGCTGGCGGCCCGCGCGCGGCCCGAGGTGCGCCACAACCCTCTGCTGCTCAAGCCGGAGCGCGACACCCACAGCCAAGTCGTGCTGCTCGGCCGGGTCAGCGCCGAGCTGACGGCGCTGCCGTGGCGCGGCCGCAGCGAACGGGTCTGGCCGGTCCTCGCGCAGGCGCTGGACACGCTGCGCGCCGAGAACGACGTGGTGGTGATCGAGGGCGCCGGCTCGCCGGCCGAGATCAACCTGATGGCCAGCGACATCGTCAACCTGCGCGTGGCGCGGCATGCCGGCGCGCGCTGTCTGCTGGTCGCCGACATCGACCGCGGCGGCGCCTTCGCGCACCTGTATGGCACCTGGGCGCTGCTGTCCGAGGCCGACCGCGCGCTGCTGCGCGGTTTCGTGCTCAACAAGTTCCGCGGCGATGTGGCGCTGCTGGCGCCCGCGCCGGCGCAGCTCGAGGCGCTGACCGGCGTGCCCACCGTCGCCACGCTGCCAATGTGGCGCGGGCACGGCCTGCCCGAGGAGGACGGCATGTTCGACGAGCGCGGCCACGGTCCCGGGAACGGGCAGGGTACTGTCCTGAGGACGGTGGCCGTCGTCGCCTACCCGCGCATCAGCAACCTGGACGAGTTTCAGCCACTGAAGAACATCCCCGGCCTGCGCCTGGCCTGGGCGCGCGAGGCGGCCGATCTGGCGTCGCTGGCCGTGAGCGACTGGGTCGTGCTGCCAGGCTCCAAGCACACCAGCGGCGACCTGGCGTGGCTGCGCGCGCAGGGGCTCGACGGCGCCATCGCGGCCCACGCGGCGCGCGGCGGGGCGGTGCTGGGCGTGTGTGGCGGACTGCAGATGCTGGGCGAGGCGCTGATCGACCCGCACGGCATCGACGGCAACGCGCCGGGGTTGGGATTGCTGCCGCTGGTCACGCTGTTCGAGCCGGACAAGACGGTGCGCCACCGCAGCGCGCGGTTCGGGGCACTGGCCGGCGGCGCCTGGGTGGCGCTGTCGGGCCTCGCGCTCGACGGCTACGAGATCCACCACGGCCAGACCGCCGAGCATCCCGCGATGGCCGCCGCTGGCCAGCGCGCCCGCGCCGTGATGGCCGACGGCCTGGCGTGGCAGAACGACGCGGGCAACGTGCTGGGCCTGTACCTGCACGGCCTGTTCGAGAGCCCGCGCGCGCTGCAGGCGCTGTTCGGCGCGCATGCGCCGACGCTCGACAGCGTGTTCGACGGGCTGGCCGACCGCATCGATGCCCACTTCGCCCCGGGCGTGCTGCGCTCGCTGATCGAATGAACGCGGCCTGGCCCGGGATTGCGCCATCGTCGCCCGCGCCGCCGCCAACGCTTTCCCGAACCCACCGATGAATCCTTCCATGCCGCCTTCGCGCCAGACTGCCCGTCCGACAGGTCTTGAACCAGGCGATCCGCCGGCTCCGTGCGAGTTGCCCGAGCTGCCCGACCTGCCCGACATCGACGATCCCGCGCGCGCGCAGCGCCTGCGCCGGCTGCTCGACGGCAAGACCAAGCCGCTGGGCGCGCTCGGCCAGATCGAGGCGCTCGCGCTGCGGCTGGGCCTGGTCCTGGGCAGCGACGCGCCGGGCTTGCGCCAGCCGCAGATGCTGGTGTGCGCGGGCGATCACGGCCTGGCGGCGCGGGGCGTGTCGGCTTACCCGAGTGACGTCACCTGGCAGATGGTGCGCAACTTCCTGGCCGGTGGCGCGGCCGTCAGCGTGCTGGCGCGCCAGCACGGCCTCGCGCTCACGGTGGTCGATTGCGGCGTGCGGCACGACTTCGCCGCCGATGCCGCCCCGGAAGTCGGGGAGGCCGCCGCCCGGCACAACGCCGCTCCGCCGCGCCTGCTGATCCGCAAGATCGCCCCGGGCACGGCCGACGCCTCGGCGGGTCCGGCCATGACGGCGGCGCAATGCGCGCAGGCCATCGCCAACGGTCGCGAGGTGGTGCGCGCGCTGCCGGGCAACGCGCTGCTGCTGGGCGAGATGGGCATCGGCAACACCTCGGCGGCCTCGCTGCTGCTGGCGCGCCTGACCGGGCTGGCACTCGACGCCTGCGTTGGCGCGGGCACCGGGCTCGACGCGGTCGGACTGGCGCGCAAGCGCACGGTGCTGGCCGAGGTGCTGGCGCGGCATGGCCAGGTGCGCCACCCGTTGGACGCGCTGGCGGCCTTCGGCGGCTTCGAGATCGCCACGCTGGTGGGCGCCGTGCTGCAGGCCGCGAGCGAGCGCCGCGTGATCGTGCTCGACGGCTTCATCACCGGCGCCGCCGTGCTGGTGGCGCAGGCGCTGTGCCCACACGTGACGCAGCGCTGCGTCGCCGCGCACTGCTCGGCCGAGCCGGGACATGCGTTGCTGCTGGCGCACCTGGGCCTGGCGCCCCTGCTGCGGCTCGACCTGCGCCTGGGCGAGGGCTCGGGCGCCGCGCTGGCCTGGCCGCTGCTCGAATCGGCCTGCCGCATCCTGGGCGAGATGGCGAGCTTCGAAAGCGCGGGCGTGTCAAGAGGATGAGCACACCCCCAGACTCCGCGCACTTCGTGTCGCTTCGCCAACCGCCTCGCAGGGGGCCACATCGGCGACCCGGCGGAGCCGGTCCCGCGGTGTGTCTTGTCGAGAAGAACGGCACGTGGGGCTCCCTGCGGAATACACGCAAGGCACGATGAACGGAATTCGCCACTTCCTGCTCGCGCTGCAGTTCTTTACGCGGTTGCCCGTCACCGGCCGGCTGGCGCAGTGGGTCGGATTCAGCCCGCGCATGCTGCGTGCCAGCGCGGCGCACTTCCCGGGCGTGGGTTGGCTGGTCGGTGGCGTCGGCGCGGCGGTTTTCACGCTCGCGCAGGCGGGCCTCCCCGGCGCGGCGGGCGCGCTGGCAGCGGCCCTGCTCAGCACCGTGGCCACGGCGCTGTTCACTGGCGCCTTCCACGAGGACGGCCTGGCCGACATGGCCGATGGCCTGGGTGGCTCGGCCGACCGTGCCCGGGCGCTGGAGATCATGAAGGACTCGCGCATCGGCGCGTTCGGCGCCATCGCGCTGGCGCTGGCGCTCGGGCTCAAGGTGGCGCTGCTCGCCACGCTGGCCGGGCAAGGCGCGGCAGCGGTCGCCAGCGCCATCGTCGGCGCGCACGTGCTGTCGCGGCTGGCCCCGCTGTTTTTGATCCGCGGGCTGCCCTATGTGGGCGACAGCGGCGCCAGCAAGGCCAAGCCGCTGGCCGACGCCATCGGCGGCGGCGCGCTCGCCGTCGGCGTTGCATGGTCGATTCCGGCCCTGGTGCCGGTCGCACTTGCGCAAGGTGCTATCAAAACCATAGCGATGGTGCTGGCCTGCACGCTGGCGGCGGGCTGGATGGCGCGGCTGCTGTGGCGTCGCCTGGGCGGCTTCACAGGCGACGGTCTGGGCGCCACGCAGCAGGTGTGCGAGCTGGCGATCTACCTGGCGCTGGCCTGGCGGGCATGAAGCTCTGGCTGCTGCGCCACGCGC
>JAQGLP010000374.1 GCA_028292835.1 Variovorax sp. | reverse complement strand
CCCCGGCGACACCATCCGGCGCATCGGCCTCGAGACCGGCCAGAACTGGCGCGACCTCACGCGCTGGAACAACCTGCAGAATCCCGACCTGATCGAAGTCGGCCAGGTGTTGCGCGTGGTCCCGCCGGGCGCATCGACACCGTCGGCCCCAGCAGTGCCAGGAGCCGCCAGTGACAGCGCGGGCATCATGACGCGGCCGGTCACGCAATCGAGCCTGATTCCGGGTGCTCCCGGGACTTCGGCGGCGGACGTAGGCAAACCGGGGTCGACCGCCACAAACGACGAGGACCTGGGCTGGATCTGGCCGGCCCAGGGCCCCCAGATCGCCGGCTTCGATGAAGCCAAGAACAAGGGGCTGGACATCGCCGGCAAGGCGGGCGATCCGGTAGTGGCCGCCGCCGACGGACGGGTCGTCTATG
The DNA here is from genome assembly GCA_028292835.1 of Variovorax sp. Lineage (GTDB taxonomy): Bacteria > Pseudomonadota > Gammaproteobacteria > Burkholderiales > Burkholderiaceae_C > Variovorax. The sequence continues at coordinate 5,109 of JAQGLP010000374.1, read as the reverse complement.
CGGGCGCCGGGCTGCGCGGCTACGGCAACCTGATCATCCTCAAGCACAACAACACCTATCTCACGGCCTACGCGCACAACCAGACCCTGCTGGTGAAGGAAGACCAGGCCGTCCAAAAGGGCCAGAAGATCGCCGAGATGGGCAACAGCGACGCCAACCGCGTGAAGTTGCACTTCGAGATCCGGCGCCAGGGCAAGCCGGTCGATCCGTCACGCTACCTGCCGTCACGGTAATCACGGGCACCGGGGCGCGGGTTTGTCCGTGCGCCGAGTGCCTGCCTCCTGCTGGCTGCCTGGCAATCCGGGTGGCCGTCGCGCTTCGGCCAGTCCCGACCGGGCGCGCTGAAACCATTGCTCCATGACCTCCACCGCCGAGAAAACAGACGACTCTTCCGCAGTGACGGCGCCGCCATCGTCGCCGGCATCGCCGTCATCCATATCAACATTGGCGCCAGTGCCAGTTGCGCCTGGCGACGAATGGCTCCAGGTCGAGTCGCTCGACCTCGACGCGCAGGGCGTGGCGCACAAGTCCGACGGCAAGGTCGTTTTCATCGAGGGCGCACTGCCATTCGAGGAGGTGCGCATCAAGCTGTTGCGCAAGAAGAACAACTGGGAACAGGGTGTGCTCTCGGCGCTGCAGCGCGAGTCGTCCCAGCGCGTGCGCCCGGGTTGCCCCCACTTCGGGTTGCATGCCGGGGCGTGCGGCGGCTGCAAGATGCAGCATCTCGACGCGACGGCGCAGGTGGCGGTCAAGCAGCGCGCGCTGGAAGACGCGCTGTGGCACCTCGGCAAGGTTCGGCCCGACAATCTTTTGCGCCCGCTGGAAGGTCCCGCCTGGCACTACCGCTACCGGGCGCGCCTGTCGGTGCGGCATGTGCACAAGAAGGGCGCGGTGCTGATCGGCTTTCACGAGCGCAAGAGCCGTTACGTGGCCGACATGACGGTATGCCCGGTGCTGCCGAAGCCGGTCAGCGAAATGCTGATGCCGCTGCGCGCGCTGATCGCTTCGATGGACGCGCGCGACACCTGCCCGCAGATCGAACTGGCCTGCGGCGACGCGCCGGGCAGCGAGGCGCTGGGCGTGATCGCGCTGGTGCTGCGCCACCTCGAGCCGCTGGGCGATGCCGACATCGGGCGCCTCAAGGCCTTTGCAGCCGCAAACCCGGGCGTGCAGTGGTGGCTGCAATCCAAGGGGCCGGAGACGGTCAGGCTGCTGGAGGAAGACGGCGCCGCGCTGGCCTACGAGCTGCCTGAATTCGGCATCACGATGCCCTTCAAACCAACCGATTTCACGCAGGTCAATCCGCAGATCAACCGCATCCTGGTAGGGCGCGCCCTGCGCCTGCTGGACGTGCAGCGCCACGAGCGCGTGATCGACTGGTTCTGTGGACTGGGCAACTTCACCCTGCCGCTGGCGACGCGCGCGCGCGAGGTGCTGGGCATCGAGGGCAGCGACACGCTGGTGGGCCGCGCCACCGACAATTTCAAGCGGAACCAGGCTTCGGCGCCCCCCAGCCGTGAGTTGTCAGTTACAACTTTTGTAGCGCGCAACCTGTTCGAGATGACGCCCGAGATGCTGGTGCGCGACGGTGCGGCCGACCGTTGGCTGGTCGATCCGCCGCGCGAGGGGGCCTTCGCGCTGGTCAAGGCGCTGGCCGACCTGCACCAGCAACGCCTCGCGCACCCCGAAGCCGCGCCTGCACCCGGCGGCTGGACGCCGCCGCGGCGCATCGTCTACGTGAGCTGCAACCCGGCCACGCTGGCACGCGATGCCGGCCTGCTGGTGAATCAGGCCGGCTACCGCTGCGCGCAAGCGGGCGTGATCAACATGTTCCCGCACACGGCGCACGTCGAATCGATCGCGGTCTTCGACCTCGGCTGACGGAGGCTGCACCAAGAAAAAAGGGCCCGCGCGGGCCCTTTTTTCTATTTGGAGAGTCCGACGGCCGTCCGAGCCGCCGCCGTGCACCTTCCTTCAGTCGCGCTCGCCGCCCATGATGCCCAGCAGCGCCAGCAGGCTCTGGAAGACGTTGAACAGGTCGAGGTAGAGCGCCAGCGTGGCGGTGATGTAGTTGGTCTCGCCGCCGTCGATGATCTGCTTCAGGTCGTAGAGCATGTAGGCCGAGAAAATCCCGATCGCGGCCACCGAGATGGCCATCATGCCCGCCGACGAGCCGACGAAAACATTGACGATGGCACCCACCATGAGCACCAGGGCGCCGACGAACAGGAACTTGCCCATGCCCGACAGGTCGCGCTTGATGATGGTGGCCAGGGTCGCCATGACGAAGAACACGCCGGCCGTGCCGCCGAAGGCCGTCATGATCAGCTGGGTGCCGTTGCTGAAGCCCAGGATCGTCGAAATCAGGCGCGACAGCATCAACCCCATGAAGAAAGTAAAGCCCAGCAGCACCGGCACGCCGGCGGCCGAATTCTTTGTCTTTTCGATGGCGAACATGAAGCCAAAAGCGCCGCCGAGGAACACAATGAGTCCCAAGCCGCCACGCAGCGACTGTGTGATTCCGGTGGCCACGCCCAGCCAGGCGCCCAGCACGGTGGGCAGCAGGCTCAGGGCGAGGAGCCAGTAGGTGTTGCGCAGAACACGCTGACGTTCTGCCTGCGGCAACGCCTGGCCGTAGCCGGCGGAGGTGCCGAAAGTGGGGACGCGATCGTTCATTGCTGTAGCTCCTGGGAGGTTGCTAGGGGACTGCGAAATGGCAGGTGGATGCATTCTAGGCGGGTGCAAGCGCTAAGCCCCACAAGGCCGGCTGGCTATCCGCTTGATGGAAGTGGGGACTCTTTGCGCCTGCGCAAGTCCGGCGCGGGACGGCGCGGCGTTATGCTTTCGGTCTTTGCAACGATTTTTTGATCATGAAAACCAAGTCCTTCCTCGAGCTCGCCGACGTCAAGGTCATTGCCGCCGCAGCCGAAGCCGAAGCGTTGAAGAACAGCTGGGCGGTGACGATCGCCATCACCGACGATGGCGGCAACCTGCTTTGGCTGCAGCGCCTGGACGGGGCCGCCGCGCTGTCCGCGCAGATCGCGCCGGCCAAGGCGCACGCTGCCGCGCTGGGGCGCCGCGAAACCAAGACCTACGAGGACATGATCAACGGCGGCCGCACCTCGTTCGTGACGGTGCCGGGCGTGTGCGGACTGCTGGAAGGCGGGGTGCCCATCCTGCTGAACGGCCAGACCATCGGCGCGGTGGGCGTCAGCGGCGTCAAGTCCAACGAGGACGCGCAGGTGGCCAAGGCCGGCGTGGCCGCGCTCAAGCTCTGAGCTGGACCGCCTTCGGCAAAACGCCGGCCCTCGGGCCGGCGTTTTTCATGGGGCCGCCTCGCCGCCTGCCTTCTGCAGCGCGGCGCGCGCTCAGCGTGCCTGGGGTTCGGTCACAAAGCCGATCTTGCTCAGTCCGGCCTCGCGCGCCGCCGACATGGCCTGCGCCACCCGTTCGTAGCGCACGTCCTTGTCGCCACGGATGTGCAACTCGGGCTGGGGCGTCTTGCGTGCTTCCGTGGCCATGCGTGCCGGCAGGTCCGCGTCGCTGATCTTCTGGTCGTTCCAGTAATAGCTTCCGTCGGCGGCGATGCTGAAGGCGATGGTCTCGGGCCGCGTCAGCTCCCGCTCGCTGCTGGCCTGGGGCAAGTCGATGTTGACCGCGTGCTTCATGACCGGCACGGTGATGATGAAGATGATCAGCAGCACCAGCATGACGTCCACCAGCGGCGTCATGTTGATCTCGTTCATCACCTCGTCGGGCTCGTCCTGGGTTCCGAAGGCCATGGCGATCAACCTTTCCTGAGCGGCACGACGATGGTGTCGGGGCCGCCGCTCGACACGCGCGCGCCGGTCACGAAGTAGGCGTGCAGGTCGTGGGCGAAGCTGTTGAGCTTGGTCAGCACGAACTTGTTGCCGCGCACCAGCGCGTTGTAGCCCAGCACGGCGGGAATCGCCACCGCCAGGCCCAGCGCCGTCATGATCAGCGCCTCGCCGATCGGCCCGGCCACCTTGTCGATGGTCGCTTGCCCCGCCGTGCTGATGCTCATGAGCGCGTGGTAGATGCCCCAGACGGTGCCGAACAGGCCGATGAACGGGGCGGTGGAGCCGACCGAGGCCAGGACGGCCAGCCCCGTCTGCAGCCGCGCCGTGAACTCGTCGATGCCGTTGCGCAGGCTGCGCGTGACCCAGTCGCTGACATCGAGCGTGTCGTGCAGGTGCACCTTGGTGTTGCGGTGGTGGGCCGTGGCCTCGCGGCCTTCGAGTGCCAGCGCGCGAAACGGGTTGCCATCGTCCTTGCCGAGCTTGGCCAGGGCGGTGGCGAAGTCCTCGCTGTGCCAGAACTCCGAGGACGAGCGCGCCAGGCGCTTGTAGCGGATGACGTCCAGCGCCTTGATCAGAATAACGATCCAGGACGCGAGCGACATGCCGATCAGCAGCAGCGCCGTGCCCTTGGTGACGATGTCGCCCTGCGTCCACAGGTTGACCAGGCCGAATTGGGAATCCATATGAAGTTGCTCCAGAGGTAAATCAGTTCAGAACCCAGTTGATCGGCACGTTGAACTCCATCGGTTCGGCCACGCCGTTGCGCTTGCCGGGCACGTAGCGCCAGCTCATCACGGCCGCGCGGGCCGCCTCGTCGAGGCGCTCGAAGCCGCTCGACTGTCGGATGCTGGCCTGCTGCGGCAGGCCGTCGGCGCCGATCAGCACGCGCACGATGGTCTTGCCCTGCTCGCCCAGACGCTTGCTCATCGACGGGTAGACGGGTTTCGGGTTCTGCAGGTAATCGGCGTTGCTCGATGGCAACTGTACGGCCGGGGGCGCGGGCGGCGCAGGCGCCGCCGGGGGCGCTGGGGGAGCCGGTGGTGCCTGAGGCGCTTCAGCCGCCAGGGGCGCAGGGGCTGGCGGCGGCACCTCCAGCACGCCGGTGGGCGCGGCCGGCGCCGGTGCCGGCCTGCGGATGGCCAGGGGACGTGGCGGCGGCGGCGGGGCCTTGGTCGGCTGGACACGCCTGGGAGGCGCCGGGGGAGGCGGTGGCGGCGCGGGGGGCGGCTCGGGCGGCTTCGGCGGCTCGACGAACTGGCTCAGGATCTGCACCGGAATCACGACCTCG